>NZ_JBKFDO010000003.1:0-281775 GCF_046557355.1 Myroides sp. DW712 | reverse complement strand
TTATATTTGTCTTTCTTATTGTTTGGGTGCACCTTGAAGATAATTATTTTTGAGGACAAACAATGAAAAAACCCCGCCTTTTTTAGACGGGGTTTTTGTTTTTTAGGCTTTTTAGACAGCCTCTTTTTATTCCCTTTCGTTTAACTAAGAAAAATACCTTATTTTTGCTCTGAATTTTATAGTTAATACAATACATATGAAAGCATACGTTTTCCCTGGTCAAGGTGCTCAATTCACTGGAATGGGTAAAGATTTATATGAAAGTTCAGCAGTTGCAAAAGAACTATTCGACAAAGCAAATAATATTCTTGGCTTCCCTATTACAGACATTATGTTTGAAGGAACGGCAGAGCAATTAAAAGAAACAAAAGTTACTCAACCTGCAGTATTTCTTCACTCTGTTATTTTAGCAAAAACAATTGAGAACTTCCATCCTGAAATGGTTGCTGGTCACTCACTAGGTGAATTCTCGGCTTTGGTTGCGAATGGCACCTTAGCTTTTGAAGACGCTTTAAAACTAGTATACCAAAGAGCAATGGCCATGCAAAAAGCTTGTGAAATCACCCCTTCTACTATGGCTGCTGTATTAGGTTTAGAAGACGCTATTGTTGAGCAAGTATGTAATGAAATTGATGGAGTTGTTGTAGCAGCCAACTATAACTGTCCAGGCCAACTGGTGATCTCTGGTGAAACAACTGCAGTAGAAAAAGCATGTGAAAAATTAAAAGAAGCTGGAGCCAAAAGAGCTTTACTACTTCCTGTAGGGGGCGGTTTTCACTCCCCTATGATGGAACCAGCCAGAACAGAATTGGCGGCTGCTATTGAAGCTACGACCTTCAATCCACCAACTTGTCCAGTATACCAAAACGTAACTGCAAGCGCAGTAAGCAATCCTGAAATCATCAAGAAAAACTTAATTGTACAATTAACAGCCCCAGTAAAATGGACACAATCCGTACAACAAATGGTTGCAGACGGCGCAACTTCTTTCACAGAAGTGGGGCCAGGAAAAGTCTTAACCGGACTAATCAAAAAAATTGATAAAGACGCAGAAACGTTTAATATCTAAAAATTTCAAACAATTATATATCCAAAAATCCTTGATTTCAAAAACATCAAGGATTTTCTATTTCATCTAAAACTGTGGAAAAATTATCACTTCAAGAGTGGGTATTAATCTTCACTTTAGCCAGCTTGACCGCCTTAGGTCCGTTAGCTATTGATATGTATTTACCCGCTTTTCCAAAAATAGCATCCGATTTACACACGGATGTTAGCTATGTCCAGGTTTCCCTCTCTACCTTTTTAGGAGGTTTAGCCGTAGGACAACTCTTTTGGGGACCAATATCTGATAAATACGGAGCAAAAAAACCCATCATATTCTCCTTGAGTATTTTTATCCTTACCTCCTTTGCGTGTATGTATGTGTCCGACATCAAAATGATGTGGGCCTATCGCTTCTTACAAGCTTTTGGTAGTAGTGGAGGATTGGTTATTGCGCGTTCTATTGTAAACAAGCGCTTTGATAAAGATAAAACCTTAAAAATATTTAGTATCCTAGCCCTTGTTGGAGGAGTTGCCCCTATTGTTGCTCCTATTCTAGGGAATGCCGTACTTAAATACTTCGATTGGCCTCATATTTTTACAGCCATGGGACTCTTTGCTATTTTTAGTATCGCCATGACATTTACCTTTTTAAAGGAGGATTTTTCCAATCGTTTACCTACATTGGAAGTAAAATCAATCTTACAAAATTACGTCAGGCTCTTTGAAAACAAGACCTTCATCACCTACACGTTCATTGGGAGTATTGCCTTCAGTTGTTTGATGCTGTATATTTCTAACTCACCTGTCTTAGTAATGGAAGTAGGAGGATTGAGCAGTACGGCTTTTAGCGTTGTTTTTATGGTCAATTCCTGTGGTTTAATGCTAGGATCTTTCCTTACCTCTTCTTTTTTGAGAAAACGCTTAGAACCAAAGAAAATCATTACCCTAGGAACCAGCATTCAGTTATTGTCTGCGCTTTGTTTATTTGGTTTGATTATCTTAGAAGCTTCTATATATTACCAATTGGTTCCCCTATTCTTTTTTGTACTGCCATTAGGGATGCTATTCCCTACATCAACAACCTTGGCTTTGTCGCCATTCAAAGCAGAATCAGGCATTGCCTCAGCGTTATTTGGCGCCTCTCAATTGGCCTTTACCTTTTTGACTTCTGTGTTATTAAATACACTAAACGACGGTTCCATGTATATTGTAGCCCTTTCATTAGCAGCTTGCGCCTTGTGTTCATTACTCATTAACACCTTGACTCAAAAAGCATAAAAATAAAAAAGCCTCGATTTCTCGAGGCTTTTTCTATACCTAATACTGAACGGACTATCCTAAAAAGGCTTTAATCTCGTCCGTTATAAATTGAATCTGATCTGCTTCTAATTCAGAATGCATCGGTAAAGACAACACCTCTTTAACCAATTGATTTGTAATTGGAAAATCTGCTTCTTTGTAACGAGGATCTAAATATGCTTTTTGGTTGTGTAAAGGAATTGGATAATAAATCGCACAAGGAATTCCTTTTGCTTGTAAATGCGCCATTAATGCATTTCGATCTGCATTGACAATACGCAACGTATACTGGTGGAATACGTGACTATCCTCATCTCCTTCTACTTTTGGTGTAATCACATTCGGATGATTAGCCAAAGCAGCGGAATATTGAGCAGCAGCTTCTCTCCTTGCTTTATTATACTGATCTAAACGCGGTAATTTTGCATTTAACACAGCCGCTTGTAAACTATCTAAACGCGAGTTAACCCCAACTACATCATGGTGGTAACGCTCATACATTCCGTGATTCACAATTCCGCGAATGATATGCGCCAATTGATCGTCATTCGTAAAAATAGCTCCACCATCACCATAGCAACCTAAGTTTTTAGATGGGAAGAAAGACGTAGCCCCAACATGAGCAATACCTCCTGTTTTTACTTTTTTCCCATTCGAGAAGGTATAACTTGCTCCTATTCCTTGAGCATTATCCTCGATTACAACTAAATTGTGTTCCGCAGCGATGTTCATAATCGCCTCCATATTCGCTACGTTTCCAAATAAATGTACAGGTACAATGGCTTTTGTTTTTGGGGTGATTGCTTTTTTAATCGCTTCCACATCAATGTTCATACTCGTTGGACAAACGTCCACCAATACTGGAGTCAACTGCAACAAAGCAATTACCTCAACCGTTGCTGCAAAGGTAAAATCAGCGGTGATTACCTCATCACCAGGCTGTAACCCTAGTCCCATCATTGCAATTTGCAACGCATCTGTTCCATTCGCACATGGAATTACATGCTTCACCCCTAAATACTTTTCTAAATTCGCCTGAAAAGTATGTACTTGAGGTCCGTTGATAAATGCAGAAGACTCTAAAACTTCTTGAAAAGATTGATTTACTTCTTCTTTAATTCCTTCATATTGACTTTTTAAGTCAACCATTTGAATTTGTTTCATCACTTTGGATTTTGTATCTCTAAGTCTTCGGCTCTTCCTTGTTTTTAGAGCAAAATAACTTGACTGTCGATATGTTTTACAGCTACAAAAATACTAATTTCTTTACGTTAAAAATCTTTTCTTTACTAAAAGAAACGTAATTTCGCTAGATAAACAATTCCCTATGTTATTTTTGTATAACCTACTTATTTATGTTGCTACGGCAATCTTGCACTTCGTTGCTTTATTCAACAACAAGATTCGCCTATTTGTTCAAGGCAGAAAAACATCTTTTGCTCTCTTACAACAACACATCCAACCTACCGATCGCGTTTTTTGGATTCACGTAGCTTCTTTAGGAGAATATGAACAAGGATTGCCATTGATGGAAGCCTTAAAAGAGCAATTCCCCAACCACAAAATTGTTTTAACTTTTTTCTCTCCTTCTGGTTATGAAGTAAAAAAGAATAATACTTTGGCAGATGCGACACTTTATTTACCGATGGATACCAAACGTAACGCCAAAAAATTTCTAACACTCGCTCATCCCGAGCAAGTGTTTTTTGTCAAATATGAATATTGGCCAAATTATTTGCACCAGTTGAAAAAACAAAAGATTGAAACCTACTTAATTTCGGGTATATTTAGACCCAATCAAGTGTTCTTTACATGGTATGGCGGTTTTTATAGAAGAGCCTTACAAGCATTTACCTATTTCTTTGTTCAAAACGAAGAATCGCGTACACTTCTTTCCTCTATTGGACAGAACAACAGTATTGTAGTGGGTGATACCCGCTTTGATCGCGTGAGTCAAATCCTAGAAAACGACAATACCTTATCTTTTCTAGAGGAACTCACTCACCAAAAAACCAAACAGACTCTTGTTGTGGGAAGTTCATGGCCACAAGATGAAAAAATAATTGTTGATTACATCAACCAAACCCAAGATGAAGAGATCAAATTTGTTCTAGCACCTCACAATATCAAAGCGGAGCAAATCAATCAATTGTTCGAATCCATCCAAAAGCCCAAACAATTACACTCTACCTATCAAGCGGGTGTTACAGATTTAAGTCAAACACAGGTGTATATCATTGATGCCTATAGCTTGTTAACCAAAGCCTATAGCTATGCTACTATTGCTTATATCGGTGGTGGTTTTGGTGCAGGCATTCACAACATTCTAGAAGCAGCCACTTTTGGTGTTCCCATTCTCATCGGTCCGAATTACAAAAAATTTCAAGAAGCCAAAGATTTGATAGCGCTCGGGAGCTGTATAGTTATCAACAATGAAATGGATTTTATCAACAATTTTGAAAAGTTATTAACAAATAATAAACTCTGTTGTGAACTAAATCAAATTAGCTCTTCCTTTATTTTAGCAAATAAAGCGGCAACAAAAAAGATAATACTACACATATTCAATTAGTTATAATAAAAATAAATAGATAAAGCTATTTTTATACTTATCAACATTTTCTAAAACAACGTATAGTTTATATTGTTGATAACTTAAAAAAAGATAAAGCGAAAAGGAAGTAAAACGAAAAAAAGGTAAGTAAACGCTTTTGTTTACTTACCTTTTATACTATGAATTAATAATTACACTATAGGTAACTTGTAGAAAGTTAGAGGTATATAGATATTCTATTAATACCGAACGAGCAATATAAGGCAAATTATTGAGTGACACAACCCCGTTAGGAGTATTTATGAAATTAACCTTCTTCTTTAAGAGTATATATTTTTATCCCTATCTCTCTCGCATCCTAGACGTAGACTTCCTTCACTTATCTTATAAAGCTTTACCAAAACTTCTTTTTTTTAACATCCTATTCTTTTTTGTCTTACAGGTATCTTTTTGTCGATAAAAAGAGCTTATAAGACTCAACCTTTACAGCTAAACAAAGCGATATCAATAGCTAAGCTCAGGATTTTTCATCCCTTGCAAGAAAATTAACAAAGTACGGTATTCCTTGTTTTTTTTCTACTAGGTTTTGCTAAAAACCACAAAAAACGGCACATCCTCCTTTAACAGCGTATTTATTTTTCTCAAAATAGACTTAAAATAAGGCTTCGTTCTGTAAATCCTAGGCCCTATTACCTGAATAGTTGTATCTTGGCTGAAATAAAATATAACGAACACTTTTATGAACTTAACACTTAAAAACGCATTTAAACTGCTCGTTGCACTACTTATTGTGCCTGTTTATGCACAACAAGGAGGTATGTGGATTCCTTCTTTGCTTGAAGGGATGAATGAAAAGGAAATGACGACCTTAGGAATGAAAATGTCCATTCAGGATATTTATGATGTAAATAACTCCAGTATGAAAGATGCAGTACCTCATTTCAATGGAGGCTGTACATCGGAGGTAATCTCTCCTCAAGGCTTGTTATTGACAAACCACCACTGTGGATATGGTCAAATTCAATCCCATTCTTCCGTAGCACACGATTATTTAGCCGATGGTTTCTGGGCGAAATCACAAGCAGAAGAGTTGCCAAACGAAAATTTAGACGTGACTTTTATCGTGCGCATTGAAGACGTAACAAGCGCAGTGATGAACGGTATCAAACCAAAGGATACAGAACTTCAAAAACAAGAAAAAATTAAAGCGAATATTTCGCGTACCGTTGCTACCTTCCCTAAAAAGGACTGGCAAGAGAATAAAATCAAATCATTTTACGAAGGGAATCAGTACATTTTATTTGTCACAGAAACCTTTAGCGATGTGCGTTTGGTTGGAGCTCCCCCTTCATCCATTGGTAAATTTGGATCAGATACAGACAACTGGGTGTGGCCACGTCATACAGGAGATTTCGCTTTGTTCCGTATTTATGCGGATAAAAACAATCGCCCAGCAGCTTACTCTAAAGACAACGTTCCTTATACACCGAAACACTTCTTCCCTATTTCCTTAGATGGAGTAGCACAAGATGATTTTACTATGGTATTCGGTTACCCTGGTCAAACCCAAGAGTATTTACCTTCTTATGCCATTGAACAAATCATCAACGATTTGAATCCGGCAAAAATTGGCGTTCGCGATGTAGCACTAAAAATTACAGATGAATACATGCGCAACGACCAAGCTATTAAAATTCAATATGCTTCTAAATACGCTGGGACAGCCAACTATTGGAAAAAGTGGATTGGAGAAAGTCAAGGATTGAAAAAAAGCAACGCTGTGGCCGCTAAAAAAACCTACGAACAAGATTTTATGGCTAGAGCGAAAAAAAGTAAAAATGCCAAGGAATACACGGCAATTTTGCCTCAATTTGAAAAATTATACCAAGAAATTGCTCCTTATGCTTTAAGTAGAGATTACTTTATGGAAGTTGCTCTACGCAACGGAGAACTATTGGCAGCTGCTTGGCGCGTTTATGGCGTTGAAAGTGCCTTAGATCATGAAGCTAAATTTCAAAGTAAAAAAGCAAACCTGTTGCAATCGCAAGAGCGCTTCTACAAAAACTACAACAAAAACGTGGATCAAGATGTATTCCAAGCTATTGTAACACTATATAAAGAGAAAGCGCCAAAAGCCTTTTTAGCACCAGCTTTGCAACAAGTGGATGTAGCGACGTTAACGAAAGAAATTTACGAATCGAGTAAATTAACTTCCTATGAAGGATTGAATGAACTATTAAGCGGTGATGCCAATCAAGTAAAAGCAGCATTAGCAGCTGATAAAGGCTATATGTTTGCTAAAAGCTTAATTGAAAACTACCAAACTAATATCTTGCCAAAATACGAAGCCTTAGATTTAGAGATCAAAGCCCTGCAACGCACCTATATGAAAGCGCAATTAGAACTTTATCCAGACGCTAGAATATTCCCTGATGCGAATAGTACCCTACGTGTTACCTATGGTAAAGTAGATGGTTACGCACCTAAAGATGCGGTTTACTATCAACCAGTGACGCATTTAGAAGGAATCATGGAAAAATATGTACCTGGAGATTACGAATTTGATGTTCCTGCCAAGTTGATTGAATTATATAATGCCAAAGATTATGGTGTGTATGCAGAAGATGGTTTACTACCTGTAAACTTCATTGCAACCAACCATACGACTGGTGGAAACTCTGGAAGCCCAGCTATTGATGCGCATGGAAACCTAATCGGGTTGAATTTTGACCGTGTATGGGAAGGCACCATGAGTGATATCTACTACGATCCTGCTATCTGTAGAAATATTATGGTAGATGCTCGCTATATTTTATTCCTTATTGACAAGTTTGCAGATGCAAAACACTTAATAAATGAAATGAAATTGGTAAATCCTAAAAAAGACAAAAAATAACATTCTGATTTACAGTGTTTTATAAATTATTTTTTTATATAAAAATATTTTACAAAAACAAATTAATGAATGATATATTTTCTATATTTGTATCGAATTAATAATTAACTTTTATAACTTTAGTAAAATGAAAAAAATCGCATTAAGCATTGCTTTAGTAGCTATGATGGGTGTATCTTTTGTTTCTTGTAAAGACACTGCAAAAGAACCAGCTCAAGAAGAAGTAACAACAGAAGAAGTAGCAGCTCCAGTTGAGGAAGTTGTAACTGAAGAAGTTGTAACTGAAGAGGCTCCAGCTACTGAAGAAGCTCCAGCTACAGAAGAAGCTCCAGCTACAGAAGAAGTTGCTAAATAATTTTAGCTAGCAATAAAAAAAGCTCCCACAAGGTGGGAGCTTTTCTTTTTTATATCTCTTTCACTACTTTATTTAAAACAAATAATTCTTCTATTAATTTTCTTTCATTGGATAAACGAGGAACTTTATGTTGCCCTCCTAATTTATCACTCTCTTTCAGCCAATCATAGAATAGTCCTTTACGCGCCTGATGTAACACTAAAGGATTCAATGTCATATTATTGTATCGCTTGGCTTCATAATCCGAATTGACCTCTTGGATACAACGATCCAATACTTCACCAAACTTCGCCAAATCTTGAGGGGCTTTCGTGAATTCAATCATCCATTCATGCGCTCCTTTTTCTTTTCCTACCATAAAGATAGGTGCTACGGTATACTCCGCAATTTCAACTTGAAACAATGCACACGCTTTGGCCAAGGCTCGATCTGTATTTTCAACCATTAATTCTTCCCCAAATACATTGATATGATGCTTGGTTCTTCCAGTAATCTTAATGCGATAAGGGAGTAAACTAGTAAATCGAACCGTATCTCCAATCAAATAGCGCACTAAGCCCGCATTTGTCGTAATTAACATGGCATAATTCTTTCCCAACTCTACATCGCGCAACGAAATAATGCGTTGAGTACTGGTTCCAAACGTATCCATAGGAATAAACTCATAGAAAATTCCATAGTCCAGCATCAATAACAACTCATTACATCCATTTTGATCTTGGATAGCGAAGAATCCTTCTGAAGCATTGTAAATTTCATAGTATTTAAAATCACCACTAGGCAATAATTTTTGGTACTGATCTCGGTACGGTTCAAAACTCACCCCACCGTGAAAATAAACTTCTGCATTTGGCCAAAGCTCGAGTAAACTTCCCTTTCCTGTTTCTTGTATGATTTTATTGAATAGAACCAACATCCAAGAAGGAACACCCATAAAACTCGTTACATTTTCGTGCTGTACTTCTTTGATGATGGCATTCATTTTGGTTTCCCATTCAGCCATTAAAGAGGTCTTATTAGAAGGAGTACTGCTAAACTCTGCCCAAAAAGGCATATTATCAATTAATATAGCTGATAAATCTCCAAAAACAGTATTATTGTCTTCGTATAGCTGTTTGCTTCCTCCTAAACGCAATCCCTTTCCTGTAAATAACTGTGAGTTTTCATTGTTGTTGAGATACAAGCAAAGTAAATCTTTTGCAGCTTTGTAATGGCAATTTTCTAGAGCCTCATTACTAACTGGTATGAACTTACTCTTCGCATTTGTAGTGCCACTTGACTTAGCAAACCAGCGAATCGGTTCAGACCAAAAAATATTATTTTCTCCTTTTCTCGCCCTTTCAATAAAAGGTTCAAACGCTTCATACGTATAAACAGGCACACGTTCTGCAAAGGTTTCATAACTTTTAATACTCGCATAATCGTACTGTTTTCCTAGCAATGTTTTTTCATTGGCTTTGATTAGGCTTAAAAAAACGTCATTTTGTACCTCATTCGGGTATTTTCGAAATAAATCTATTTGATGAATTCGCTTTTTCAGAATCCATGAAGCAATAGAATTAACAATTGTCAGCGCCATATATACATTATTAATAAAGTAATCACTCTTTCCTTGTATAAAGAGGATCCCAACAATAAAAATTGTTTTCGTACTTTTACTCCTTATCCAAAAATAACAATTTTATTTATGCTATACGAAGGAGTTTTAAACAAAATGCAAACGGAATGGAGTAGTCCTATTGAATACTACTTAGTGTTTCAAAATAACTTCATCAACTTAAATCAGGTTCTTGATCGCCAACTGAAAATATCTTTCGTTGACTACCAATGTTTGAATTGTGGTGCTCATAAAAAAATCTTCCGTCAAGGCTTTTGTTACGACTGTTTTTATGCGAGTCCAGCGGTTGGAGATTGGATTATGCGTCCCGAATTAAGTACAGCACATTTAGGGATTGCTGATCGAGATTTAGACTATGAAAGCAAGGTTCAATTGCAACCGCATATTGTGTATTTAGCCGCTTCTAGCGATGTCAAGGTTGGGGTAACTAGAAAAACACAAGTACCGACTCGTTGGATTGATCAGGGCGCTTCGAGCGCTATTCCCATTGTTGAAGTACCCAATCGCTATTTAGCAGGAATTACTGAAGTCTCACTTAAAAGTTTATTTACAGATAAGACCAATTGGCGCAAAATGTTGCAAAATGAAATTATTGAAACGGATTTGCTGGAGATCAGAAATACCCTTCGCTCTAAACTTCCTGAAGAAGTTCAACCGTATTTTGAATCTACCCCAACAGATAGCTATCAATTAGACTATCCTGTATTGGCTTACCCTACGAAAATAAAGAGCTTGAATTTAGATAAAACACCTACATACCAAGGCATACTCAAAGGAGTTAAAGGGCAGTATCTTCTTTTTGAGGATGGAACTGTATTTAATATTAGAACCTATGAAGGTTATGTGGTTCAACTTGATATTGATTAAAACGCAACAGAACTAAATTAACAAAAAAGAGAAGCAGTAACGCTTCTCTTTTTTGTTGTATGTATTACTCTTTTTTCTTCTTACCAAAAAGGTCTTTCAATCCTTGTCCGATTTTCTCTACCGTTTCTTCAGTTTCATTTTTCTTCTTTTCTCCTTCCTCACTCTTTTCTCCTTCTGTTTTATCTTTTTTTCCACCACTTAACAGATCTTTTAAGGCATCTTTTCCTTTGTCAATATATTTATTTGCTTGATCTTCTGCTATTTGCTTGGTTAGATTTGTTACCACCTCATTCATATTAGTTCCTACTTTCGGTGCGCTGAAATTACCCGTTAAATCAACTTTCACTGGAATAGCCTCATATTTTGCACTTTCTTGTGGGCTCAACTTTGTCAAGAGATTAGCAACATCAGACCCCAACATTTTGGCTGGAACTTTAAAGTCTAACGCATAATTCATCTGTTGATCAAACCCATGCTCTCCAGAAACTTGTACATTCATATCTTTTACTTTCAAGTCAAAAGGAGATACTTGTACTTTTCCATCTTTAAATTTTAAGTGAATACGTTTATTATTTAAATCGAGTTTACTCAAATCAATAAACTTCACAGCGGAGTCTAAAGAAGAAAGCAATTTTGAATTAGCAACATTCACCTGTGAGTTTAAGATATCACCTGTTAAATCTCCAGATAAGGTATTCAAGACAGGTGAAAAATCATTGCTTTCCAATTGTCCATCTAATTTGACATTGGCATTGATGTTTCCGGCAATGATTCCTGCAATAGGAGCGATTTTTTTCAAGAATTCAAATTGGGTAAATGTATCTTTGATATCCAAGGTTTTTAGTCCTAAATCCATAGTAAATTTCGGTTGTGTTCCCTTTGTTGATACATCCCCTGCAAACAACAATTTTCCTCCAAAAATATCCGTACTCATATTTTCCAATCGAGCGGTTTCATCTTTAACAATCAAACGTCCTTTCACATTTTTCAAGGTCAAATTATCATAGACTACTGTCTTCGCATCTGCCTGGATCGTACAATCTAAGAATCCTGGTATTTTCAATGCTTCTGCTTGTGGAGCAGGTTTCGCTTTTTCTTCTTTTGTTTTTTCAGCTGCCTGGGCAGTATCCTCTTTTAACAAATCAGCAAGAATAAAGTTTGTCGAACGCACATTAAAATTTCCTTTCAGCGTTTGCTTGTTGAACAAGAAACCATATAAGTTATCCAAACGACCATCTGCGGCTAGATCCGTTTGTCCTGTTTCCAAAGCAAACTTATTTAAGCTCACGTGATTGGTGTTAAACGAAATCGCTGCCTCTTTTATATCCAGTGGTTTAGCCATTGCAACTGAAGCAAAGTGGAAATTCGTTAAGCTGATATCTCCAGCATTCTTAATATTTTGATACTGACTTTTCTCTACGGAATTCATATCAAAATTCGTTGCTACATTGGCTTTTAATATTCCTGTTAATGGAACATCGAGTTTCACAGGATACGCTTTGGTTACATTAGCCAAATTAATCACTCCGTTTAACTTTGCATCTACCAAAGGGTTTTCAGTCAGATTTTTAATATTAGCGCTGGCATTGAATACATCTTGATCAATTTTAAACGACAGCTTGTTTAGGTCAACATACGTATCTTTCATCAAACCAGTCGTATTGTTGATTTGCATATCCAACATAATCTGCTCCACCGCTTTAGGTAAATCAGGATATTTGAATGAGGCCTTATTTGCTGCCATTTCAATCGCCAACGTAGGAATTGTCGTTTCCGTTAAATTTCCCTTCACTTTTCCTGCTACTTTAAATTCTCCAGTTGTCGTTACTCCTTTCAATCCACCTGCATATGCCTCTGGAATTAAACCTAAAAAGTTTTTAAAATCCGAATCTGGTGTTGCAAAAGATAGATCAAACGCTTGTCCATTTTCCAACAATTGTACTTGACCATCAAATTGAAGGGGCAATTGATTAATTAAGGCTTTATTTTCCTTAAACACATAGATCTGTTGCTCCATATCCATTCCAATCATTGCGTCTAAAGACAGCTGCACTTGATTTAAGAATGACGTTCCATCCATAACAAAAGAAACTTTTGCGGTTGACTTTGTATCCAAATCCAACACATTGGCGGTTAGGTTTCCTTTTCCTTCATGATTGAATTCATCAATAACGACTTGCATTTTAGCGCTTAAATCCGTGTACGTAAGCTTGGTATTTTCAATTTGATAGTGTTGTAAGGCCAACGAAAAAGGCTTATCTTCCTTATCCTCCTCTTCTTTTTCGTCCTCCTCCTTCAATGCAATATCGTAGTTGGCAATTCCTTGTTCGTTTACCAACACTTGAATAGCCGCATCTTTCAGTAGAATTTCTTCAATATTCATGGGTTTGTCAGCTCCATTAAACAATTCCATCACGGACATTTGCAATCCAATTGTTTGGGCATGCAAAAGCGTATCACCTTCAAAGGGAGCTGTATTAACAATCGTCAGTCCATCAATAGTTACGGTTGCTTTGGGGAAATTTTTAATTAAACTTAGGTTCACCTTGTCGAAGGACACGGTTGCCGTTAAGTTGTCATTAATGGTTTTAAGAACCAAATCTTGTATTTTTCCTTTAAACAAAAATGGAGCAGCAAGTAGTAAAAGGAAAATTCCCAATACTATTCCACCAATCCACCATACAACTTTTTTCTTCATAGCTTTATATTTTTATACAAAATAACAAAAAAAAGAGTCAACTCAAAGAAGATGAGTTGACTCTTTTATCTTATTCGATTAATTTTACCCTATTGAATTTTAATTTCGAATGGCATAATTGCTTGTGCACCTTTGAGTGAATTAAAATAATTTAATCGCTCCATCAGTTCAAAATTTTCTTGTCCAATTTTTTCTTTCAGTAATTCATCTTGTGTTTGCATAATGGACGCTCCTAGGAAATTGCGCAATAAATCATTGAATTTTAATTCATACTCGGGATAGCTTACCACCCTATAGTCTTCAATTTCTACTTTATCTGCGGCGTAAGCAATTGCATCACCTAAACCACCTAGTTCATCTACCAATCCTTTTTCCAAGGCATCAACACCTGTCCAAACGCGTCCTTGTGCAATTTCATCTACCTTTTCGAATGTCATATTACGCCCCGCAGCTACACGATTTACGAATGTTTCATAAATAAACTCAATGCTTTCCGTTACTTCAGATTTAAATGACTCATCTACTTTTCGGAAAGGACTATATGAAGATGCATTTTGATGTGTTTTCACTTGTTCTGCATTTACGCCATATTTGGTTGCCAACGTACTGAAGTTTGGCAACATACCAAATACACCAATCGACCCTGTAATCGTTGCTGGATCAGCAAAAATACGATCCGCACCACAAGAAATATAATACCCCCCTGAAGCAGCTAAATCTCCCATGGATACAATCACTGGCTTTACTTTTTTCGTCAATTCAACTTCTCTCCAAATTAACTCTGAGGTCAAGGCACTTCCACCCGGACTATTTACACGCAGTACAATAGCTTTTACTTTATCGTTTTCACGGGCTTTTTTCAACGCTCTATTTACAGAACCTTCTCCAATGAAGCTTACATTTCCTTCTCCACTTAAAATTTGTCCCTGTGCATAGATTACTGCTATTTGATCGGATGATGCTTTCTTGGTACTTGTAGCACCTGCTTTGATGTACTCTAAAACATCAATTTTGTTGTACTCTTTGCTTTGATCTACAGCTAATGCTTTTTTAATTCCCGCATGATACTCATCCTCATACGCTACTTTATCCACTAATTTCACCTGTAAAGCTCTTTCTGGTGTACGGGCAGCTAGATTAGTTGCGATGGCATTCAAACTATCCACAGAAATCGCTCTACTTTTCGAAATATCTTGAACTAATGTTCCCCAAATAGAATTCAAGAAAACCGTAATTTGTTCTCTATTGGCATCACTCATTTGTTTTTCTAAATACGGTTCAACCGCACTTTTGTATTTTCCATGGCGAATTACTTCCATATGTACGCCTGTTTGATCCTGTAATCCTTTTAAATACAAAATCTCAGTTGACAAACCGCGAAAATCTACCCCACCTACCGGGTTTACATAAACCGTATCAGCTACAGATCCCAGATAGTACTCTCCCTGCGTAAAAGCATTGGCATAAGAGACAACAAATTTACCACTCTGCTTAAAGTCGTTTAGTTTTTCTCTAATTTCTCTGCGTTGTACAAACCCCAGAGATGAAACATTATTTAGAATCGAAATTCCTTTAATTCGATCATCTTCTTTTGCTTGTTCAATAGCCGTTAATACATCGGATACTCCATCTGTACTTTCATCACTAAAATTAAAGTCTTTGTAGCTAAACTTTCCTCCGTAATCATATTGAACGGTGGATAAATCCAAAGTAAGAACGGAATTATTCTTAACCACTACTTTTTCTGAGCTTCCCGCTGCTGCTGCAATGGCAATAAAAATAAAAAACAGCAAACCAAAGAAGATAAATAATCCCACTAAGGTTGCTAATAAATTTCTTAAAAACTTCATAGTATTACGTTTTATTTTATTAGTCGTCCGTGTTGAGTAAACGTTACAAAACACTTATTTTATTTTCACTCAATATCTCCTACAAAGTTAGCATTAATTAAAATTTCTTTTACTTACTTTTGTCTCATGAATACGCAAAACAGACTTATTTTATCTCTTGGCACCAATCAAGGAGATAAAAAAGTAAATCTAACTAAAGCTATAGACCTCATCCACAAAGGAGTAGGGACAGTAATTTCGATTTCTTCCCTATATGAATTTCCCGCGTGGGGTTTTGAAAGTGAGCCTTTTTTTAACTGTGCTATACTTGTTCATACGCTTTTATCCCCCCAACAGGTGATTACTAACACCTTAGCGATAGAAAAAGAGTTGGGTCGAATTCGCACACAAGAAACAGGATACGCCGCTCGAATTATCGACATTGATATCCTCGCCTATAATGAGGATACTGTAAAGGAGGATAACTTAACAATTCCGCATCCGTTGATGCAGGAACGTCGTTTTGTTTTACAACCTTTAGCTGATTTACATCTGGATTGGGTCCATCCTGTATTGAAAAAAAACATTGCTCAGCTATTACGCGATTGTCCAGATGAAACCACGTTTCAACACGTGGGTACTCTAGCTAGTACGTTAGAAAATCATCCGTTAAAACGACTAAATTTCGTGGCTATTGAAGGGAATATCGGAGCAGGTAAAACCACCTTGACGCATCGCATTGCCGAAGATTTTAATGCTAAAAGTATCTTTGAGGGGTTTGCTGACAATCCTTTTTTACCCAAATTCTATCAAGATGCAAGTCGCTATGCTTTTCCTTTGGAAATGTCATTCTTAGCGGATCGCTATGCTCAACTATCCGATGATTTGGCGCAATTTGATTTGTTCAAAGAGTTTATTATTGCCGATTACTATATTTTCAAATCACTCATCTTCGCTCAAATTACCTTAGAAGAAGATGAATTTCGCTTGTACCAACAAGTATTTGATATTATGTACAAAGAGACACCTAAGCCAGACTTGTATGTTTTCTTATATCAAAACACCGATCGTTTGTTGGAAAACATTCATAAAAGAGGACGCTCATATGAAAGTGATATTTCAGGCCAGTATTTGGATCAAGTAACCAAAGGATACTTCAATTTTATGAAAACACTACCTACTGAAAAAGTACTCTTGATTGACATCTCCGATCTAGATTTTGTTGCCAATCAAGCGGACTATATCTACATTCTCGACCAAATTGAGGAGAAGTTGGGGAAGGTTGACAGTATACAGTTCACGGTTCACGGTTAACTGATTAACCGTGAACTGTATACTGTTAATCAATCCATCTGTTGAAATAAATCCCAAATCACAATCCCAGCACTAACAGCGATATTCAGGGAGTGTTTGGTTCCGATTTGTGGAATTTCGATGACCCCATCACTTAGATCCACTACGCCTTGAGAAACGCCTTTTACTTCATTTCCGAATACGAGGGCGTATTTTTTACCTGCTGTAACTTGAAAGTCGTTAAGCATCACGCTATTTTCTACTTGCTCAATGGCTTGAACAGAAACTCCTTCTTCATTTAGTTGCTTCACTACCGCTACTACATCCTTCCCATATTCCCAATCTACGGTTTCAGTTGCCCCTAAAGCAGTTTTGTGGATTTCTTTATTGGGCGGTGTGGCTGTAATTCCACATAAATATATTTTTTCAATCAAAAACGCATCACAAGTTCGAAAAACAGATCCAATATTATGTAAGCTTCTTATATCATCCAAGACGACTATAATAGGCGTTTTATCTGACGATTTAAATTCATCTATACTTTTTCGATCTAATTCACTATTTGCTAATTTTCGCATCACTTTTTACTCTATTTTCTTGCAAAAATATCGATAAAAGCTAAACTACACTAAATTTCACTTGTAAAAATTATGAGGCTCCTTCTGTCTATCATTTTCAATTTCAATCACTCCTCTTATTTTTAACTAATCTTTGATACCCCATAATTGTTAAACCTTTTCAAGTTCGATATTTTTGTAGGCTAAAAATTGAATATGATTCACGAATTAATAAAAAAAGTAATTACCTCTGCCGTTCTTATCTATACGGTTCGTTGTTTGATTGGTTTCAGTTTGGGGTATTATCTCTATATTCACTTTCAGGATCATGAAACCTTATGGACGATTATCTCCATTATTTTAGTCATTTCTCCTGAGGGGCAAAATTCAAAACGATTATCGATTGAACGGTTTAAATCGAACTTAGTAGGTTCTGTTGTAGGCTTAATTTGTTTAGAAATTCACACGCCGAACTTAGCGGTTATTTTGTTTGGAATTGTGCTGACCATTTTAATCTGTTACTTCTTTAAGATTCTCAATATGGCCCGAGTAGCCTTGGTTGCTTTGGTTATTATTTTGGTTCAACCGAGTACGGGATTAACGGAAATGACTCCCTTGTGGCGCTTTCTAGCTGTAACCATTGGCTGTTTAATTGGGTTATTAATTGTTATTCTTACTTCCATGCCCATTCGTCAATTAAAGCGTTATTATAATCTTCCGTTGTTGTAAAATAATTGTTCGTTTTAGCTATCTCGCCAATCTTACTGTATATTTGTGAAATCGTCTTAATACCAAAATAAATAAAGCTATGGCTGCTAAAGAAAAAGCATCTAAAGAAACTCCATTAATGAAACAATATAATGAAATAAAAGCCAAGTATCCTGATGCTTGTTTGTTATTTCGCGTAGGAGATTTTTATGAAACCTTTGGAGAAGATGCCATCCGAACCGCTCAGATTTTAGGAATTACCTTGACCAAGCGTGGGGCAGGATCATCTAGTGAAACGGAACTGGCTGGTTTTCCCCATCACTCCATCAATGTCTATTTACCTAAGCTGGTTAAGGCTGGACTTCGCGTGGCGATTTGCGATCAATTAGAAGATCCTAAAATGACGAAAACGATTGTAAAACGAGGCGTTACAGAATTAGTAACCCCTGGTGTTGCCATGAATGATGAAGTACTACAATCGAAATCCAACAACTTTTTGTGTGCCATACACTTTGCCAAAAAAAATATAGGGATTGCCTTTTTAGATGTTTCTACGGGAGAATTCTTCACTGCAGAAGGAGATGAAGAATACATGGATAAATTGTTACAAAATTTCAATCCCAGTGAGATACTAGTGCAGAAGAACAATAAAATGGCTTTTCAACAGCTATTTGGTTCAACGTATAACCTCTTCTTTTTGGATGATTGGGTATTCAAGCAAGATTTTGCTTTCGAATCCTTAATGAAACATTTCCAGACCAATTCCCTTAAGGGCTTTGGTATTGAGGATTTGACAGATGGAGTCATCGCTTGTGGAGCGGTACTTCACTATCTTTCAGAAACACAACACACTAGAATTCAACATATTTCCAACATCCAACGTATAGCCGAAGATGCTTATGTTTGGATGGATCGCTTTACAATTCGAAATTTAGAACTGTACCAAAGTAGTAATTTCAATGCGATTACGCTTTTGGATGTCATTGACAAGACCTTATCTCCTATGGGTGGACGATTACTCAAACGCTGGCTGGCGCTACCATTAAAAAAGAAGAATGCCATTGTAGAGCGTCATGAGATTGTGGAACTACTCACCCAAAAACAAGACCTTCTGGGTCATTTTCAAGGACAAATAAAAAAGATATCCGATTTAGAACGCTTAACCTCTAAAATCGCAACGGGTAAAGTATCACCACGAGAACTTTTATATTTGAAAGAATCGTTGGATGCTATTATTCCCTTAAAAGAACAAGCGTTAAAAAGCAAGAATGAGGCATTAAAAATCATTGGCGATCAGCTACACGATTGTGGCTTATTGCGTGAACGCATTGCCCAAACGATTCACCCTGATGCGCCTGTTGCCCTTAGCAAGGGAAATGCTATTGCCTATGGCATCAACGAAGAATTAGACGAATTGCGCAACATCTCCTCTACTGGGAAAAGTTATTTAGACGAAATGGAGCAACGTGAAAGTCAACAAACGGGAATTCCGTCTCTAAAAATTGCCTTTAACAACGTATTTGGATACTATATTGAAGTGCGTAACACCCATAAAGACAAAGTACCAACAACGTGGATTCGCAAGCAAACCTTAGTCAACGCTGAGCGCTATATTACAGAAGAATTAAAAGCATACGAAAATAAAATTTTAGGTGCTGAAGAAAAAATCAGCCAACTGGAAAGTCGTATATATGAGGAGTTTATTCAATGGTGTGGGCAATATATCCAACCCGTGCAATTGAATGCTCATTTAGTAGCTCAATTGGACTGTTTATCTTCGTTTGCTCAACTAGCCTTGGAAAACAACTACATTCGTCCTGTACTTGATGATAGTTATGATTTAGAAATCAAAGAAGGACGTCACCCGGTCATTGAAAAGCAGCTGCCTTTTGACAAGCCTTATATTACTAACGATGTTTTCTTAAACAATTCCACCCAACAAATTATCATGATTACGGGGCCTAATATGTCAGGTAAATCGGCCATTTTGCGTCAAACGGCTTTGATTGTATTACTCGCTCAAATGGGATGTTTTGTGCCTGCTGCTGCTGTTCGCATGGGGGTTGTGGATAAAATATTTACCCGCGTTGGTGCATCAGATAATATTTCGATGGGGGAATCGACTTTCATGGTCGAGATGAACGAAACGGCCTCTATTTTGAATAATATTTCCGATCGCAGTTTGGTTTTATTGGATGAGATTGGTCGTGGAACGAGTACATACGATGGAATCTCTATTGCATGGGCAATTGCGGAATTTTTGCATCAACATCCTGCGAAACCTAAAACCTTGTTTGCTACCCATTATCACGAGCTCAATGATATGCAGGAGCATTTTGAGGGAGTAAAAAATTACAACGTTTCTGTGAAAGAATTAAAAGACAATGTTTTATTTATTCGGAAATTGATTCCTGGCGGAAGTGCTCATAGTTTTGGGATTCACGTGGCTAAAATGGCAGGTATGCCACAACTTGTTATTAATCGCGCTCAGAAAATGCTCAAGCAGTTGGAAAAAACACACCACAAAGAAGGAGCTTCTCCACTAAAACCAGTAGAACAAGAGTTACAATTGAGTATTTTCAATATAGATGATCCTTTATTGAGCAATTTAAAGGATGAATTATCCGTCATTGACATCAATACCTTAACACCTGTAGAGGCTTTAATGAAATTACACGAGCTAAAAAAGATGATTCAATAAGTACGATTGTACACAAATAGATAGTAAAATCGGTTTATCCTACAGGATAAGCCGATTTGTTTTAAAAAAAATATCCTCTTTTATCCCCTGACTTCCAAACGCTTAAAAAAAACAGCGAAAAATAATATATTTACACATTTGTACAGGTAAAAAATTGTGCTACATTTGCACTCGCATTACAGCAATAATGTACGATCCTTAAACGCTTGCGAAAATAGCTCAGTTGGTAGAGCGCAACCTTGCCAAGGTTGAGGTCGCGGGTTCGAACCCCGTTTTTCGCTCGAGAGTTTTTTTATCACGCTCGAGTGGTGGAAGTGGTAGACACGCTGGACTTAAAATCCAGTGAACAGTAATGTTCGTGCGGGTTCAAGTCCCGCCTCGAGTACAAAAGTCCCAAGTTAACGCTTGGGACTTTTTTTGTTTACAAGTGTACAGTTTCGGTCGATCTTTTTCCCTCTCATAATCAGTAAACCACAAACCGTAAAACGCAAACTCCTCCCCTTTTTCTCCACCAAATAGTCAAATTTTCTTTTTTCGCTCATTCTCATTCCTTAGAACATATTTATATTCCTTAAAAAATAAAAATTAAAGTAATTTTATCCTTATTTCATAATGTATTGCAGATAAAAAAACCACTACTTACCTTTGCCCTGTTGTTTTCGTTCAAAAAAAGATAGTATGCAAGAAACAGGAACCCTTTATTTTCGTTCATCCTTTATGGTTATTTTTTCCATCCCCTCTACTATGGCTATGATGGCAGGCATGTGTATGCCTTAACGCAAAGAAAAGCTTTACTAATTTCTTGTTTTAAAAAACAGAAAAGGAGGCTTTCGTATAGCCTCCTTTTTTTGTATCGTTTTTTTTAGCAGCAAAAAAACGATAGTCATATGTGTGCTGCTAAAAATAATAAAAATTTTTAGTAAAATGAAAAGTATTAAACTTCGGCTACTCCTCAGTAGCTTACTTCTGCTATGCCATACGGCTTTTGCACAGCAGCAAACAATAACAGGAACCGTTATTGAAAGTAATGGCGCCTCCTTACCTGGTGTTCTAATTACGGTAAAGAACACGACCAAAGGAGTACAAACGGATTTAAATGGACATTATACCCTAGAAGCATCCCCAGAAGATATTTTACAGGTGGAGTATATTGGATTTACATCGCAATCCATTCCTGTACTTCAACAAAAAGTGATTAATATTACCTTAGAGGAAGAGATAGTCAGTTTAGATGATATTGTCATCGTTGCTTATGGTACCCAAAAACAAAAAGCAGTAGTGGGGGCCATTAGTCAAATTAAGAGTGATGTTCTAGGCAAGCAAGCAGCTACTTCGGTTGTCAGCGCATTACAAGGAACCGTAGCGGGGGTAAACCTCATCAATTCGAGTTCACAACCAGGAGAGAACCCAACCATTCGCGTACGTGGAATTGGCTCTATTAATGCCTCTGCTGATCCGTTAATTATCTTAGATGGTGCTCCTTATTCTGGCAACTTAAATTCAATCAGTTCAGATCAGATTGAGGCCATCAATGTATTGAAAGACGCAGCATCAACTGCCTTATATGGTTCTAGAGGAGCTAATGGGGTTATTTTAATTCAAACCAAAAAAGGCAAGCGAAACAGCGAGCCTGAAGTACAAATAAAACTAAGTTCTGGAGTGGCTTTTGATGCGGTACAAACACACAAAGTACTCGATACTCAAGGCTATACCTCCTACTTATGGGAAGGGCGAAAAAACAACTATCACTATGTACTCAAACAGGACGAAGCAACGGCTCGTAAAAATGCATCAGATGGTTTAGTTAGTCACTTAGGCTATAATCCCTTTGGGACTGATCAACCTGTGGATTATAACGGTAATTGGACAGTCAAAGATCCGTTGATTTGGGAAACAGATTGGAAAAGAGAACTCCAACGCAACCAAGCTTTTCGAAAAGAATACAACTTTAATGTTGCGGGAGGAAGTGATCGTACCACCTATTTCTTATCGGGTAATTACCTCAATCAAGATGGGATGATCAAAACGTCTAATTTTGAACGTACGACAGTGCGTTTAAACATAGAAAGTCAAATTGCCTCTTGGTTACAAGTTGGTGCCAACACAGCTTATGCGAGTTCCAATCAAAACTTTCCTACCCAAAGCGGAACAGACTTATACAGTCCGATGAACTGGATTTATGCCATGCCGAGTGTATTTCCTGTGTACAAGCGAGATGCTAAAGGGCAGCTAGTGGTTGATGCCGCTGGAGATCGAATCTACGATTACGGCAATGCCTCTAGTAAAGACATAAACAGCGTACGTCCTATTATGAGTGGTGAAAATGCTGTTGGTATTTTATTCAACAATAGTACTGTCAATCGACGTGCATCTTTGAGTTGGAATGGTTTTGCTAAAGTCGATTTAGCAGAAGGACTTTACTTCAAATCTACCTTATCGTATGAGAAATATGATTTTAACGTAAAAGAATACAACAATGCTCAATACGGTCAAGCCTCTAGTGTACAAGGTCGTGTACAGAAATCGAAAGACACCTCTGAGACGCTCAATTTTATCAATGCTCTACACTATGACAAAGGATTTGGTGACCACCATATTGCTGTAGATGGAATTGTAGAAGCCTATCAATTTAAACAGGATTTATTTCATGCTTCTTCAACAGGATATTTACCTGGGAATTCAGAAATTGGCAGTGGAACAGCTTTAGAAAGCATAGAAGGATATGAAGTGGAAGATCGTCTCACTAGTTATTTAGGACGATTAAGCTACGATTATAACAACAAGTATTTCATTGAAGGTTCCTTTAGACGCGATTCGAGCACGCGCTTTGACAAATCGGTACGTGCGGGAAATTTCTATGCTATTGGAGGATCGTGGATTCTTTCTGCTGAAGATTTCTTAGCCCATCAATCGTTTATTGATTTATTGAAAGTGAGAGCCTCTTATGGGGAATTGGGCAACAACAACCTCAAAGATAACTACTTTCCCTATTTGCGTTTATTTGAAACAGGGTACAATCAATTAGACAATCCGGGTGTTCTGTTTGGTAATATAACAGATTCGTATCTGACATGGGAGAAAACAGCATCCTTTAACGTAGGAGTAGACTTCAGTTTGTTTAACAACCGACTAGAAGGTTCGATTGATTACTATAAAAAACGTTCTATTGATTTGCTTTTTGCTATTCCACAAGCCCCTTCCACAGGAAATTTAGAAATCTTATCCAATGCTGGAACGATTGAAAACTATGGATTAGAAGTAAGTGTAACCTCTCACAACGTCCGTACGAAGAATTGGACTTGGGACACATCCTTTAATTTCTCGGTGGATCGAAACAAGATTATTTCCTTGACGCAAGATAGTTTCATCAGTGGTTTGAATCGCTGGGAAAAAGGCCGTTCACTCTATGATTTTTACATCCGAGAATGGGCCGGTGTTGACCCAGAAGATGGGTACGGAATGTGGTATAAAGATGTAGTAAATGAGCATGGGCAAGTTACAGGAAAAGAAACAACCAAAGAGTATGACGAAGCCACACGTTACTATAAACAATCTGCTTTGCCCAAAGTTGTAGGTGGATTCAATACCAGTGTGACTTATAAGAATTTTGATTTCAGTGCTTTTTTCAATTTTAGCGTGGGTGGTTACATTTATGACAATGATTATGCTAGTTTAATGGGCGGTATTTCGAAAGGGTATCAAAGTTCACCAGACATCCAAGATCGTTGGCAACAACCTGGAGATATCACGAATACGCCTCTGATTCTTAATGCATCAAACAATTTTGCGTCCACTTCTACTCGTTTTTTATACAAAAACGATTACCTCCGTTTAAAGGCCATTACCCTTGGGTATTCTCTTCCAGTAGAACGATTGAGTAAATTAAAACTCAAACAAGCTAGGGTATACCTTCAAGGAGAAAATTTACTGACGTTTCAATCACACAAGGGAATTGATCCCGAACAAGCGATTAATGGAGTAACAAACTATCGCGTGCCACTCTCGGCTACCATTTCTCTTGGTTTAACTATTAATTTTTAAAAAGTACAAACATGATACAATTTTTTATAAAAACTGTGGCGTTCCTTTTTTTAGGGAGTACTCTTATCGGTTGTTCCTCTGATTTTTTGGATGACCCTCAACCAAAAAATAGCATTTCACCAGATATCGTTTTCGGAAGTACAGAAGGAGCAACTTCCTTTCTATCGGGTATTTTGCGTCTCCAACGCATGTCCATGATTAATGATGAAGCCTCGGGTCTTCACAGTATTTTATTTGCTCGAAGCGTTAAAGGTTCGGATTTAATTCAAAAACAAATCTGGTTTGGCGATGATTACGATTACCAAATCTATACTAGCACCGGTACGCGAGGTGTATTTTCTTGGCGATTGCCTTATAAAATTATTGATCAGGTCAATAATTTTATCCAAGGCGTTGAAAACAGTAGTAAAATCAGTCCAGCAGACAAAGACCAGTTACTAGGACAAGCCCTTGCGTTACGAGGTTATTACTATTTTCAACTAGCGATTGAGTTTGGAGAGGCCTATTTAGCTCCAGAAAATAGTGTATTTCCACCTATTTATACCGCACCGACCACTACTCCAGCGCCTTTTTCTAATAAGGAGGAGTTCTTTAGTAGAATTGTAACTGACTTAGAGGAGGCCATTACGCGTTTAGGAACAGAAAGAATAAATAAATCCTACCTCAACAAAGCGGTAGCTCAGGCATTTTTAGCCCAGGTCTATCAATACATGGGAAAATGGGAACTCGCACAAAAAAATGCTGTTTCCGCTTATGGTGGTCAGCCACTAGAAGTTTTACATCCTGAAGAATACAACCAAGGTTTCGCTTCAATTCAGGCTGCTGAATGGCTATGGGCCTTACCTCAAAGTGCTGATCAAACAGTTTATTACCGTTCCCATCCACATGCGATGATGGATCACGTCGCTGTGGCTTATCACGGAACCTTTATTAATGATGCTTTTGTTCAGCAATTTAGCTCCACTGATGTGCGTAATTTATTCAGCAATTTCTACGAAAAACCAGCAGGAGATTGGCAAGAATATGTTACCTCTAAGTTTACCTTTACATTTGAGGTAGATATTCCAATTATACGTTATCCCGAACTGATTTTAATTGATGCAGAAGCAGCGTATCATTTACAAGATGAAAACAAAGCACTAACCTTACTGAATCTCATCCGTCAAAATAGAGATACTGAAGCCGCACCAGTAAACGTCCACGGAACCGATTTACTAGAAGCCCTTTTACTCGAGAGAAGAAAGGAGCTTTATGGAGAATGTGGCGTGGAGTGGTTTGATGCAAAGCGATTGCTAAGAGGAATTACCCGTACTGGTAATCACCGTACACTAGTAAGTCTTACACCGTTAGACAAACGTTTTCAACTACCTATTCCACAAGAAGAACTGGATGCGCGTAAATAACACCTATGTAACCTAGACTATCACATAAAAAAAGCCCCAAACAAATTGCTTGGGGCTTTTTCATTCACTGATTATAACCAAATATATAGTAACTAAGTCACTATTATTCTCTCACAATAAAAGGTACACTTTTTTGCACTCCATTTTCTTTAAGAACCAAAATATAAGATCCTACAGCGAAGGTGGAAGGAATCTCAATTTGATTTGCTTGATCTCCTGCGGCAAATTCACCTTGTTTGATCAACTGTCCTTTGATATTATAAATTACATAGCTCACCACTTGGTGGTGGTTATCAAAACGAACGTGAAGCATTTGGTTTCTCTGCACTGGATTTGGATAAACTCCAAAATTTTCCGCTTCTTTATTCTCAATTACAATTGGGCAAGTCACAATCTTCTTGCCATTATGTAATGTTAGTACTACATGATATTCTGCCCCCACTTCCAACACATCTCCGAAATTATTTCCTGCAGAATAGGCCTGTTGGTTGCCAATAGATTCTCCATTTTTAAACCATTCATATCCTTTGAACACATAGCCTCCATTGGTCTGTTTGTTATTATTAACCAACAACATATTGTTGTATTTTTGGTATACAATGTTTGTTGTACTAATGCGTTTGTCGATATAGATTGTATACGTTTCCTGCTCAGTTCCACGAGGAGAAGTAACTGTAATTACTTGCTTATAACTACCGTAATCTTTAACTGCTACGGTGATGTAATTCGATGGAGACACGACGATTCCCTCCATTACTTGAACCTCAATAACAACTTGATCTTGTGGATGATCACACCCAATAATCACATAAACTTCTTTCTCTGGTTTTCCATAGGAAATGCCGTCAATAATTAAGTTTTCAATTCCTACCGCTCGACTCGTTACTTCAATGGTTCGGTAAACAGGTATGGCTGGGTTGTAATTTTCGTTTCCAGGCTGATAAGCTGTTAGAGTAACAAATCCTGGGCGCAAGAAACGCACCATTCCTTGTGCATCCACAGTTGCCACCTCTTGATCGATTGGATCGTCAATGCGATAAGAAACAGGCAATCCTGAACTTGCTGTGGCGGTCAACTGTAACGTTGGAGTATCTTCAATCACTACAGTCGTTAGCGTATCAAAATCAATCGTTTGATCTGCTTTTACAATTTTCAACATGCCTTGTAAGGTAATAGTTTCAAATGCAGACCCATAATCTACTACAGCTGTCACGGCATAGTCTCCCACTTCCGTTTGATGGTTATTGGTATACGTAATGGTTACCTCAGAATGAATATTTCCTTCTACTTGAAGGGCTTTCACTTGTCCATCATAAACGAATACTCGATTTGGCAAGGACAACCCTGTAATTTGACCTTGTTTAATTTCAAAATCAGCCCCAGTAAATGAGATCAATTCATAGTTGTTATTCACAGCCAAAGTACCTTGATTGATAGCGTATAATCCTATTTCTTCTCCTGCATCACGAGTTAAACGCCCCGTAATCACTTGGACAGGATAATCTCCTCTTTGTAAACCTATCGTATTAAACGTCAAGATAGGATCGGCTGTACCGTACGTTTTAAATTGATTTTCGATAACCTCTATTTCCAAAGGTGCAGGGGTAATTTCAAACTTTTCAAGATCTGATACTGTTAGACTATAATTTTCATGTAGCGCTTGTAAATTACCTATAGCATAACCATATAGCCCAACATTTTCCCCCATTTGTCTGCCTAATGTTCCTATTAAAGCAGTTACCGCTGTATCATTCCATTTCAAACCAGTTACAGTATATTCAAAAGTTGGATCTGTCTGCCCATACACTTTTTGAATACCTTCATGCGCTACAACAACCAAGTTTGCAGGTGTAATACGCATTTCAGCTCCTTGAAAACTCAATTCATAATTGGAACCAAGCTGTTGTAGTTCACCTTGATTAATCGCATAGGTTCCTACATTTTCTCCGGCTTCACGCCCTAATGTTCCAGTTAGTACATCCTCAGCCGTATCACCATGTAGCAAGCCCGTTACACGATACGTGAATACAGGATCATCTTCTCCGTATTCTTTGGTTTGATTTTCCGCAATGATAAGTAACTCTGCAATTAAAATCTCAAAATCAGCGCTAGTAAAAGCAATTTCATAATTTCTTCCACCATCTAAGGTTCCTTGAGTAATTGGATACGTTCCTATTTCTTCTCCTGGTTCTCTATCCAATGTACCCGTTAAAACAGCAGCTGAATCCTCATATTTAAATCCTGTTACGGAATACGTAAACGTCGGGTCTTCACTTCCATATCTCTTTTCTTGTCCAGCATCTACTTGTACAGTAAGCATTGCCTTAGTAACAGTTAACGTAAAAGTTACATCCTCTGCAGGCAAATAAGCATTATTCCCTGCTTGACTAGCAGTAACTGTTGTTGTTCCAGCACCTTTAATCACTAATTTACCATTTTCAAATTGAGCCACGGTTTCATCCTCTACCATATAACTCAAAGCCAAACCGCTGTCTGATGTTCCCTGAACAAAAGGAAGATCCCCATATACTTTTTCCACATCTTCCGCTGTAATAATCTGATTTTCTGGAGGTAAACTAGTAAAAGGAACTGGTCCAAACCATGTACCACAAGGCAGTGCACGCACATAAACCTCGTATTCTCTACTGGTCAATAGACCCGTAAAGACATAAGGAGAAGTGATAGACTCTACAGTAGTTCCTGTTCCTCGTTCAAAGCCAGCAAATCCATATTCTATATCAAAGGTTGTTCCTTCAGAGGTAATAGTAAGCACCATTTCATTCGCTATCACCTCTACTTCTGCCGCAGTAACCTCCTCACAATCAACCCCTCCTGAAATATCAAAATCATCCAAAGCTACTTCAAATTCAGCAAAATAATCATCAATAACCGCTTTCACTCTAAACTTCACATACATCCCCGCATAATCTTCTAATTCATGTGTAAATGTTTGCCATCCACTGGTTCCATTACTATTTATTCTCGCTAGTGGTTCATAGGTCGTACCAAAATCGGTTGACATTTCTACCTCTAAATGGCCTAATCCAGCATAAGCCAAACCTCCATAAGCATCCGTGAATAAATAATCAAAAGACAACGTATCACCATAGTGTAAAGGGCCAACCGTAATGGTTGAAAAACGTGCCTCGGGTTCTGCTCCTAAAAAGGAAAAATCATACAAATATGCACTTATACTAGTTCCACGATCCGCTGTCATCTGAGAAAATTCCCAAGTTACACCATCCACCTGCTTCCATCCTAACGGATAAGTTAATCCGCCACTAAAATCTTCATGCCAAGGAGAAGGAGTCACAATAAAATCATCAAATACTAAAGGTCCCTTCCATTGACTTTCTTCTCCTTCTTCCGTACAAATTCTACGAACATAGAAGTCATAAGCCGTATCATTCACTAAATTAGTAAAGGTATATGAAGTCGTTGTAATATTTTGAATAACTGTTGCAGCTGCACTTCCTTGTGTAAAACCAGCAGGTCCATATTCAATTTCAAACAGATCTCCATCACTTGTCCAACTCAAGGTAAAACCTGTAGTTGTACTATTTGTTTTTGTCAACGTTGTCGGTGGCATACAACCTATTACACACCCATTAATCGGATAACTTTCAGTACGTTCCTCCATACAAGCGTCAAGCGTACCTGAAACATCAACTACTCCACCAACCGTCACCTCGTATTCCACTATATTATCACAAGACCAGTAGAACGAATCATCAATTTGAATTTGCAGTGAATACGGCGGATTTGCCCCTGTATAGGTGTTATGAATCTCAAAATCCTCATATATCAAATAATTATAAGGACCACCACTAAGAACAGCAGTCCCATCGGCATCCAGCAACTTCCAAATAGTTACATCGCCATACTCTGGGAACGTTAGATGAATTCCGATTTCACAACTTTCTCCTGGTTCAGGAGCTTCGTTATCCGAATCCACATTCAAGGTAAAATCAATCGCCTGACCATAAGAATCATCCTCCAAATCATAACCGATATAAATCCCACTAATCCAGCACGGATCCGGATTAGCCTCCAAGAATTCATCAAAAATCCACGTTTTGGTAATTCTTATTCGCGTTTCACCTGCTACCGCCGTCGTCGGCACCGTAATATCAATCGAAATACTTTGTCCATCAGCACCATTAGAATCATCCAAGACTCCAATTACATATACTTCCCCTGCATCATCTAAAACACCATTTTGATTCCAATCAATAAAAGCATAGAGTTTATTTTCTTCTCCATACGTATTTCCTTGAACGGTTAGCGTATAGGTTTGCCCTGCTGTTACTTCTGCTACATTTGCAGTGAAATCAACTAATAAATCGACGTCATTGGTATTGTTAATTTCAACCCCTACGAATTCAATTTTTGTAATTTCTTCCACGTCGCCCCCTTCCACGTCACAATAAGGTGATGGAAATTGAGCGAAGGCAAAAGAGCTGCTAAATAAGGTAAAAAAAAGAAGCCAGCCAGCCAGCCACCGGCTTCGTTTTGCTTTATTTTTTTCACAAACGGGTAAATGCGTAATTTTATTCATACTGGTTCATTTGGTTATACATCACTACTAACGGGGTTTCTGCACAAAGAGATTCATGTTTGTTAACTAATTAACAATACTATTTAGAACCATTCCGCTCAAAACCATTCTTCAATCAACAATATAAGGAAATAACAGTAAATATTTTTAATAATTAAACATAAAAAAAGGAAAATTAACAAATTAAAAATTCAAATTAAAAGTTAAGAAACAAAAAATGCATTAACATAAAAAAAGAAATAATCTCCTGATTAATTGAATCGCAAAATACAGTCTCATCAAGCCAAAGCAAACAGGGTAAAAAAATAAAAGCTTAATACTTTCATTATCAAGCAAAAGCAATAAAAACAGAATTATATCTATAAAAAAGCTTGGAAAACAACAATTTCTATTTTATATTTGCACTCGCAATACAGAAGTACTGCACGATCTTATAAGATATGCGAAAATAGCTCAGTTGGTAGAGCGCAACCTTGCCAAGGTTGAGGTCGCGGGTTCGAACCCCGTTTTTCGCTCAGTAATTTTATTACGCTCGAGTGGTGGAAGTGGTAGACACGCTGGACTTAAAATCCAGTGAACAGTAATGTTCGTGCGGGTTCAAGTCCCGCCTCGAGTACAAAAAGTCCCAAGTTAACGCTTGGGATTTTTTTTTGCTCTGTATTAGCGGATTGTCATTTGCTGATACACTCCCGATTTTTAGTTGACCGAAATTATATTGAATTTAGTACATTTTTATTATGAGCGCAATCGTTATTAGCCAGAAAGAAAATGAGACGTATAAGTTCACATTTGAACATCGAAGAGGACGAACTCTACTGACTAGCCAAGAACACACCACAAAAGAAGCAGTTTACCAAACCATAGATTATCTCAAAAGCAACTTCTCCGCCGTAGAAGCTATTCGCTTCAAAACCCCCAGTGGAAAATTTTACTTTAAAACCGTGATTGAAGGCAACACCTATGGTACAAGTCGCCGATTCAATACCGAATTGCGTTTTGAAAATGGCATTGAAGAGGTTATTCAGAATTTTGTAACAGCAGAAACCCTTGACTTATCTGTAGATATTTTTAGCGATTTTCCTGAAGATTAACAAGAAGAAGAAAAAAATAAAGAATAAAAACACTGATTATCAGCAAGTAAAAATTGAGAAAGAAAAAAACATTTCTTTTTATTAATTTTTTTCTTGCGAGACGCTATTATTATTCTATCTTTGCACTCGCAAAACAGTTCTAATACTGATGAGTAGAGGCTCGAGTGGTGGAAGTGGTAGACACGCTGGACTTAAAATCCAGTGAACAGTAATGTTCGTGCGGGTTCAAGTCCCGCCTCGAGTACAGAAAGTCCCAAGTGTATAACTTGGGACTTTTTTTGTTTATGACACACTATTTATATGCAAAAAAACAGTGTTGGACTTTCATCCAACACTGCTTCTCTTCTTGTATTTCATACTATAAACCGTCAACTGTAAACTAACTCGCTGCTTCTAATCGCTGCATTAAGTTTTTGTTCAACGCTTGTTCCGTATATACACGATCAACGACTAATTCTTTCACTTCTTCTTTACTCGGTAGCTCATACATCGCATCTGTCAAGATAGCCTCACAAAGTGAACGCAATCCTCTTGCGCCTAATTTGTACGCTAAGGCTTTATCTACAATATAATCTAGCGCATCATCCGTAATAGTAAAGGAGATTCCATCCATATCGAACAATTTCTCATACTGCTTGATTAACGCATTTTTAGGCTCTGTAAGAATCGCACGTAGCGTTTCTCTATCCAATGGATTCATATAGGTTAAAACAGGCAGACGACCAATAATTTCAGGGATTAATCCAAAGTCTTTTACATCTTTCGGAATAATATACTGCATCAAATTCGTGCGATCTACTTTATCCCCTTCTTTGATTGAACCATACCCCACGGATTGGAAATTCAATCGCTTAGAAATGATGCGTTCAATTCCGTCAAAAGCACCACCAGCAATGAAGAGAATATTTTTGGTATTTACTTCAATAAATTTTTGATCCGGGTGTTTTCTTCCCCCTTTAGGTGGCACGTTAACAATGCTTCCTTCTAGTAATTTCAACAAAGCTTGCTGAACTCCTTCGCCAGACACATCACGGGTAATAGAAGGATTATCACTTTTACGTGCAATTTTATCAATCTCGTCAATAAAAATAATTCCGCGTTCTGCCTTATCTACCTCGTAATCTGCAGCCTGTAGCAATTTCGTCAGAATACCTTCCACATCTTCTCCTACGTATCCCGCTTCAGTCAACACGGTTGCATCTACAATAGCCAAAGGTACATTTAGCATTTTGGCAATCGTTTTAGCAACCAACGTTTTTCCTGTTCCCGTTTGTCCTACCATTAAGATATTGCTCTTTTCGATTTCAATATCTTCCTCCTCACCATTCATTTCTTGTAATAAACGCTTGTAGTGATTATAAACCGCCACAGCCATTACTTTTTTTGTTTGATCTTGTCCGATTACGTATTCATCTAAGAAAGCGCGAATTTCCATTGGTTTTTTCAGCAATAGCTCATTCGACAACCCTTCTAAGTGTTTTGCATCTTCTTCTTCGAGAACGATTCCATACGCTTGGTCCACACAACGATCACAGATATGCGCATCAATTCCCGCAATGAGAATCGCTGTTTCTGATTTTGGACGCCCGCAAAAAGAACATCTCATTTCTTCTTTCGCCATATTTATTCTCTAATTAGAACCTCATCAATCATACCATAGGCTTTTGCCTCTTCCGCAATCATCCAGTAGTCTCTATCACTGTCATGATGTACTTTCTCCATGGTTTGCCCACTGTGTTTTGCTATGATTTGATATAGTTCATCTTTTAATTTTAAAATTTCTCTTGCTGTAATTTCAATATCTGAAGCTTGCCCTTGTGCTCCTCCTAACGGCTGGTGAATCATCACTCGAGAGTGAGGTAAAGCCGAACGTTTACCATCCGCTCCTGCGCATAGCAAAACAGCCCCCATAGAAGCAGCCATTCCTGTACAGATAGTCGCTACATCGGGTTTAATAAATTGCATCGTATCGTAAATTCCCAAACCAGCATACACTCCTCCACCTGGAGAATTCACGTAAATACTAATATCTTTTTCGTTATCTACACTAGACAAGAACAACAGTTGCGCTTGAATGATGTTCGCTACATAATCATCAATTGCCGTTCCCAAGAAAATAATGCGATCCATCATTAAGCGAGAGAAAACATCCATAGAAGCTACGTTCATTTGACGTTCTTCAATAATGTAAGGGGTCATGCTACTTACGATTTTATCGTAATACATGCTGTTTATTCCGTGATGCTTTGTTGCGTATTTTTGAAATTCTTTTCCGTAGTCCATAAATTATTTCTGTTTATGATTAAAAAAATGAGCGTCTATTCATTTAAAATAGACGCTCAAATATACTTATTTTTCAGGAAAGAATTATTCTCCGTACATTTCCTTAACGAAATCTTTGTAAGAAACTTCTTTCACTTCCGCTTTTACTTTATCTGTAAATAAAGCTAGCATTTTTTCGTTCATTGCTTGTTCAGAGATACGTCTAACCTCATCTTGGTTTGACATCACTCTAGCTACGATATCTTCAACCGTTTTATCATCTGGTTCTGTTTGACCAAACTGAGCCAATTGTTCTTTAATTAACTTTGTTGTGTACGCTTTAATATCTTCAAAAGATAATTGTAATTCATATTGCGTCATTACTTTACCTTCAATTAATTGGTAACGCAATCCTTTTTCCGATTTTTCGTACTCAGCAGCAGCTTCTTCTGCTGTCATTACTGTTTCTCCAGCTGTCATTAACCATTTTTTCAAAAATTCTGCTGGTAAATCAAATGACGTTGTTTCTAACAATGATTCAAAAACATCGTTTAAGTATTTTTGATCCGCTTGAGAAGCGAATTGTTTTTCTGCATCTTCTTTAATTTTTTCTTTCAATTGCTCTACTGAAGTTACTACACCAGCGCCGAACAATTTATCGAAAAGCTCTTGATTTAATTCTGCTTTTTCAGATTCGTTGATTTCATTGATTGTGAAAACAACATCCACTTCTAATCCGTGAACTTTATCGTGGTCAATTCCTAAAACATCCATTAGTTTATGATCATCTTCGAATAACCCTTTTGTGTTAACCGTAACTTGATCTCCAACTTTTTTGTTTAAGAATTTCTTTTGGTTTGTTTTTGTTCTGAAATCAGCAACCGCGATTGTCACCTCTTTGTTGATTCCTTCTTCTTCGTTTGTAACTGTAGCTACTAATTCAGAAGTTTCTTCAACTGCTTCTTTCGATACTAACTTTCCGTATTGTTTTTGGATATACTCTACTTGTTCGTCTAACATTGCCTCATCCGCAACGATAGTGAATTTAGTCACATTTGTTTTACCTTCCAAATCAACAGTAAACTCAGGAGCTAATCCTAATTCGAAATCAAATTTTAATACATCAGCATCCCAGTCAAAGTCTTCACTCATTACAGGAAGTGGATTTCCTAAAATATCTAATTTTTCTTCTACAAGATAATTATTCAATTTCTCTTGCAACATTTTGTTTACTTCTTCGAACAATACAGATTTTCCGTATTGTTTTTGAATCAAACTCATCGGTACAGCACCTTTTCTAAATCCAGGAACGTTAGCGTTCTTTTTATAGTTAGATAACACAGTATCTACATTACCTTGGTAATCTTCTTTTGCAAGTTCAATAGTAACAATTGCATTAAGAGCATCTACATTATTTCTTGTAATATTCATTTTTTGATGTATTTACATATAAAATTGGGTTGCAAAAATAAATTATTTTTACAACCCGTCCAACTTTTTAAGTGTTTGTCTTTCAACTATTAAATTTTTTATCCCTGTCTTCGTTCGTCATTTGGCAGTATCCCATTTACGATTGATTGGCAAAAAGCCAAGATTAAGCTAAATAATAATGCGTACCAAAATCCATTGACTTGAAAACCATCAACAAAATAAGCGCTCAGCATAATAATGATGGCGTTAATAACGAACAGGAATAGCCCCATGGTAACGATGGTCGCGGGCAAGGTCATAAAGACCAACACAGGACGCAAGAACACATTTAATATTCCCATTACTACAGCAACCCACAGCGCGGAGGTCCATCCTGTTACGTGTACACCTGGCAAGAGCCAACAAAGAAATACGACTAATGCCGTTGTAACTAATAATCGAATAATAAAACTCATTTACTTCATTTTTTAATTTTGTAAAACTAGGGTTGGTCCTGGATAAACGGCAGGATTTACGAGTGGAATATTCGCTTTGTAATGCTTGTTAATCACGCGTAAAATTTCAGCTGCGATAAACGCATATCCTCTCGGGTTCAAATGCACACCATCTAAGGAGAACATTACCGTATTTAAATTTCCTACGCCTTTAAAATAATCAGCAGTATAAATTTGTCCATCTTCTACTTTTAATCCACTCACAGCTTTACGCAATAAATCATTCATATCAGCAACCGCCAATCCTTTCTCATTGGCCACACTTTTTATAATTGTGTTAAATGCTGTTGTTGCCGCTTGCACTTTTTCTTGCTCTACCTCATTCAAGACAAATTTATCTTCGATAGGAAATGTAATTCCCTTAATCAACATCCCATCCATTGTTGCATTCCCTGTATTCAGAGCTGCTCCAATTTGAGCTCTACTTGTCAATAACATCAAATCTTTTGCTGTTGCATGTCTAGCTTGTCCAAAGCTACTAGCGATAAAGGAAATCTGTTGATCCGTCAATTCAAACGGGAACGTACCTGACGCCACCAAGAATTTGATCGTTCCATACAATTGAGGTTCTAAATTCTCCAGCGTTTTATCTTGAATCAACAGTGGGTTTGCTTTGTCTTTATCCAACAATTGTAAGCGATCACCTTGTCCAAATTGCGTCAGAATTTCTTTAAACATCCCCACCAACGTATTTAACTGACCAAAAACCTCATCTGGGTTTTGACCTGGTTTCACTACAGCTTCTGCTGTAATAGGATTATAGGGTACTGTAGTAAAAAATGGAATAGTCGTTACATCTGGTACCGTTGCTACCACTCCTTTTGCCCCTCCACTCGTCAACGTATTCACAATGCCTTCGTAGGCCATTTTAAACACTCCTACATGCGTAATATCATTGCTCCCATATTGAGTTAAATCTGTTCCGCTAGCTTGTTCATTTTGATCCAAACCTTCTCCACCTGAAGTAGCATAGGCCAATACGTCATTTGCTCCAATCCAGTTGGTAAAAAAGGTAGGTTTCAGCGTCATCACATCCGCCATGACTGTTGTTTCATCTGAAGTAGCCGTACGCACAAAATATGGATTTGCTTTTCCAAGTACCAAATTACTCATACTACCATAACCAGGTGCGATGAGATGAAATGTTTTTGCACCCGGCACCCCTGCATTGTGATACGCTTTTTGTGCTCTTTTGGCTACATCTAACGTCACAGTCCCCTTCTTATTTTCAGGGCTACTCGTTGACATATTCATCACTAATTTAGTATCAAATCCAGGTAGTGGACTACCGTTTATCAACATCCCTCCAACATCATTGCTATCATCCTCTAAAGGCGGTTGAGTAAATTCCCCTCCTCCAACAACTTTAAATTGTTGCGCTAAGATATTAGGGAAAGAGTTTTTCTGTCCAGAGCGATACAACGTTCCGTCCATATACCCTGCAGTCAAAGAGTTCCCTATCGCTACATAGGAAGAAAAATCAGCTTCTCCGGCATAGTAAGTTCCTGAGTTAATTTCATCTTTGATTGAAGGCTCACATCCAGCTGCTAAAAAAGCGAGAAGTGGTGCTATATATAAATATTTTCTTTTCATTTTAAATCGCTTTAATCATTAAAAACTATACGTAATTCCTATTCCTCCACTAGTAACCGCTGACTTATATGTTCCTCCGAAGGAAACATTTTGCCCATCTTCATCGTAATAATCATACGAACTATTAGTATCGCTAAAATGCAGATAAGAGAATACAAGATCCACTCCGATTCCATTTTTAAACTTATAGGTTAAACCACCAGTATAAGCACGGGAATCATTTCTAGGTGTTTCGGGAGCGAAATAGCCTTTTTGCACAGGACTTTCATCATAATACCATCCCGCGCGTAAAATTAGTTGTTCATTAACGCTGTATTGCGCCCCTACACGATAGGTACTTGAATCTTTATAATTTCTAGGATTGATTGATTTTGGCACAGTACTGTCAACAAAATCTATCACGAGTGCATCATATACTTTCCAGAAGGTTCTATTGTAATCAAAAGCAAATACCCATTTATCCCACGTATAAGAAGCACCAACAGTTAATTCTGCTGGTAGTGGCATTTCAGCCTTAATTTTACCATCTTGATAGATGTCTTTTCCAAAACCAGGAACATTAGAGAACTTCGCCTTACCACTCGTTTCTTTCATGATAATTTTAGAGCGATAATTCATCCCGAGTCTCAGGTGATCATCCACACTTAGTAAATAACCTGCAGTCCATCCCCAAGCCGTTACATTTTTAGCTTCAATTTCTACACTGGTACGTTTTCCCTCTTCATTGGTGGTGTTACGCGCTACATTTCGATCAAACGTCACTCCTCCATTTACAAAGATAGGTCCCCCACCAAAGCTGAAGTGTTTGCTCACTTTAATCGCAACAGTTGGCTGGAAATAAAAGGCTTTTAAGTCAATATTATTAACCAAATGAGACCCTTGCCAATCCCGATCCCAATCTACAGCGCTTCCATAAGGCGTATAAACCGCTAGACCAACTGTCATCCAATCCGTCGCTTTATAAGTCCCATAGAGATAAAAAGGCGTTCCCGGGTTTCGGGTATCATTTTCCCAATCGTAAGTCTTATTTTGAAATTTAGTATCGGCGACCAAATAATTCATCCCAGCAGAAAAGTTGAACTTGTCCTCTAGATAAACGGATGCCCCAGGGTTAAAAAAAAGTGATTCTGCACCACTACTAATAACCGCTACCCCTGCATGTCCCATTGCAAGCTGTCTATTTCCTTGCATACTAACACGATAACCACCCGCATACACAGAGGCAGTTAATAGTGTCAGTAGAGATACTGATATTACCTTTTTTATCATAATTAACACTTATTTTATTTCATTTCTAGTAAATATAAAAAGATATCTTAATTTGACAAATTTTTAATACCCACTTTAACACTAAAAAAGAAAAAATAGAAACAATACTTCTGTTTTTAAAAACAATTCAAACCCTTACCCTGCTTTTATTAAGAGATTTTCATTTTATTTCTTAATTCAACAATACAACAGCATTATTTTTGAGTACATTCTTAACAAAAAGTGATGTTTCATATAAAACAAAAAGCGCTGCCTCCACAAGAGAGACAACGCTTCAAAATATAAACTAAAAAACGTAAGAATTCTATTTTAATATTGGAGGTAAATCCACCCTGTATAGGTGTCCTTTAAGATATTCTGCATAACGTAGAAGTAGGTACCCACTGGTAATAGTTTATTCCCTGCATTAGATTGTCCATACCATTCTTTTTTGTAGGCTCCAGCACTATACACCATAACTCCCAATCGGTTATACACCTTCAGACTAATCACATTATACGCACTCAAATCCAAATAATCATTTATCCCATCAGCGTTTGGTGAAATTCCTCTCGGGATGAATACTTTCTGGTAATTGATATCTTTACACGTATCACATGCTTCTACAGGATCTTCATTCCCTTCTGCTTCAACAGTAACTACGTTAATAAACGCATTCGTATGATCTTGCGGAATAATCAAGGTAACCTTATACGTCACTTGATCACCAACATCCAACACAGATATAACATCCATCAAATCCCCTGCACCTGAAGTTCCCATCGAACTCGACCATTGCATCTGCTTCACTCCTTCAGGCATGATATCTGTAACCTCAACATCAACAGCCGTTCCGGGTCCTTTGTTTTCTACTACAATAGTATACGTTGTTTGTTGTCCTGGAATATAGTACTGTATTCCATCATCTTTTACCGCGTGTAAATCAGCTTGATACAAGATAGGCGCAATCGTTGGATCATTGCGTTGAGCTGTTGTGGGATCATCAGACAATTGCGCCATAGTCCCACCATGTGTAGTTGCGGTCAACGAAGCTTGATTCAATACTTGTTTTGCTCTAAAATCGGCTTCTGTAATAGTATGGTAAGCTTGTACGCGAACCTCTTCTTTTGGGTTTAAAATGGAAATTGTCGATGGACTTAATGATCCAGAATCTGCATTTTCATCCGTTAACACAATATCTTTAACGGCAATTTCACCAATATTTTTCACAACAATCTCATAAGCAATTCGCTGACCAATGCGATTGTAATCCTCTTCCACTACTTTTTTCGTAAACTCGAGTTTTCCCAATGCCACAATAGCTTCTGATTTATTATTATCGAGATCAGGATCAATATTATCACCAACAACAGTTGCTACGTTCAAATATTCTCCCTCCCCTTTAATTTTTACTTTAATTTCCAGACGAACCTCTTCTTGTGGTTCTAGCTCACCAATTGTCCATTCACCAGTTACTGCATCATAACTTCCTTGAGTTGCTGTAAAGCTGATAAATTCATAACCAGAAGGTAGTAAATCAGTAACTACTACCTCAAGATCTGTAAAAATTTCATCTAGATTTTTCACTACAATTTCAAATACAGCAACACCATCATCTTGTGATTTTACTTTTTTAGTAATAGACAAATCCGTACAAGGTTTTACTAACACATCTAGTGGTAAAGACATATTACTCCAACCACATTCCTTTTTAATTTTTACCGCATACATGCCGCTTACTGACACATCGATAAAGTTTTCTGTGGTAATCTCTAGGGATTCTCCATTCAAAAACCACTCATATTCTAGAGAATCTTCTTCCGATTCTAGTCGAACCGTACAATCGTCATTTTGCTTTATGTTAATAGGCGCTTTAGCAGCCTCTCCAAAAGAAGAGAAAAACGCAGACATGGAGAATCCATCCCCTTGCTGTACTAAACTAGCAGTAAGCGGTAAGTCAGAACGCAAGACAATATTTTCAGGATTGCCAATAGAAGTATGGGTAAAAGTAATCATATACAGCCCACTATCTCCGAGTGCCACACGCGTTCTTCCCGTTAGCGTCTCAATATTTTGGTTGTTGAGATAAACGATTTCTGTTGGGTGCTCAATAATCGCAAATCCCATATACGGTAAACCGCCATCGTTGTAATTTATAAATTTTTTTGTTTGAATATTAATAGAGCCCGCACAGCCTCCGATAGGCAATACCGTAGAAATATCCGTTTCACATTCAACAGCAGTTCCTGCATAGACAATAACTTCATTATCAGATATCACTAAACTTGAAGAGTTTGGATTTCGACCATCCCCATGATAAAACGAATAATAATCTCCTGCATTAGCTAAAACATGCGTAACCATTGTTCCTGTTTCCCCCCCTTGCGGTGTAAAACTTTTGATTGTAACCGTCGTATTATCTTTGGTTGCTACAATTAAACTTTGTTCTGATCCCAAAAACTGGTTACGTTGTGTATCATTGGGAATTGTACCCTCCCCACGCACAACCAAATAGCGATTACCTAGCATATGCACTGGAGCCACTTGATCAAAAGTTCCATCTTGTCCATTTATTCCCCCTGGTCCGCATAATCGAGGGGTATCCCCCCAGTTCCCGACATTGACTACCACCGACTTTGTTGCCGTTAACAGACTTCCTAAAGGGGCTTTAAACAGTCGACTTTGACCATTATTTAACGTAAAGGTCGTTGTGCCTGTTGCCTGTTGCACTTCTATCTCCGTTTCATCCTCTGTTGCCATTACGGAATAAACTGGAGCATCTTCATACAATCCTTGGGTACTTTGTCTGTAATATCCCAAACGAAACTCCACACCTAATCCTTCTTCGCCAAAACTTACTAAAGATGCATTACCTTTAATATTTTCAACCCCTAAAGAGGTCCATCCTACCGTGGCATCCGAAGCAATATTTCGCATATTTACTAATACAGGCGCTGTTGCTTCTACCAATAAGCCCCGATCGTTATAGGTAGTATTAACTACATTTCTATTCTGCGTATTCGCCGTTCCTACAAAGCGATAAGAAACCGGATTATTAGCTGTAACCGTTAACGTAGTCAAAAGCGTTCCATCACTTTTTTTCAATTGGACCTCAACAGGGTCTGTAGATAAAGTTCCTATTACAATCTGATTAGCGGTACTCCAATATTGCCACGGAGCAGGTGCTATATGGTGCATCTTATAATATTGAGCACTTGCAGCATGACTCAGCAAAAGTAAAATACAGAGAAGTAAAATGTTTTTTTGTTTCATAACTATCGTTCAATCTAAGGTTGGTTGATACTAAACCTGTGTTGGTTGGCCTCAGGTTTCTTTTATTCTAAAATAAAACTGGTCCAATTTAAGTTAAATTTAACTATACTGCAAATTCTTGAAAATAAAAAAATAATTAAAAAATATTATTTTTTTTATTTTAACATCCAAAAATTACATTTTTAAACAAAAAACACATTTTATTACACTTATCAAATACACCATACTTCACTTTCATTATTGCTAACAAAAAAAGGCTCCCGCAATTCTTGCGAGAGCCTTTATCTATAACTATTTGTTTGGTTTACTATTCTAAAAATCCCGAGACAATTTCAAAAAACAATTGGGGATTTTCTGCATGTAGCCAATGGCCAGCCTTGGGGATGGTTTTAATCACTGCTTGAGGGAAGTGTCTTTGAATGAGAACCTCGTCTTGTTCCTGAATATACTTAGAAGCACCACCGCGTACAAAAAGCGTTGGTTTATCAAACAAGGCGTTTTCAGCTATACCTTCTCCTACCACGTCTTCATCTTTATTAAAGACAGCTAAATTAAATCGGAAGGCCAATTGATCTGGTTCTTTCCAATACAAGCTTTTCAATAAAAATTGTTTAGTACCAAAATCAGTAATACGTGCACTTACCATTTCGTCCACTTCTTTTCGCGATGGTTTTGTTGTAAAATCAACGGCATTCAACGCATCTAGAATATCTTGGTGATGAGGTGCATAAGTACGAGGAGAAATATCAGCAACAATCAATTTTTCTACGCGGTTTGGGTATTTTGTAGCCAAATGCATCGCTACTTTCCCCCCCATTGAATGGCCTAATATTATAGCATCACCTAAAGCATAATGGTCCATATAACGAATAATATCTTCTACCATAACCGCATAAGACCACTCGTCTGAATGAAAACTACGTCCGTGATTTCTCAAATCAATTAAGTGCATTTCATACCCTTTTTCCACCATCTGTCTACCAAAGGTATTCCAGTTATCCGACATCCCGAAATAGCCGTGTAGTACCAACATCGGTATGCCTCCTTCTCCTTCAATTTTCGAATATAAAATCGTTTCCATACTTAACTCAATTTATTAATATACATATTAACTACATTTTCTAACCCCAAATAAAGCGATTCTGCAATTAAAGCGTGTCCGATAGACACTTCTAGTAAATGAGGAATATTCGCTTTAAAAAAGGCAATGTTATCCAAACTCAAATCGTGTCCCGCATTGATTCCTAAGTCTAACTCAACAGCTAATTCTGCCGCTTTTACATAAGGATCAATCCCCTTTTCATTTCCCAAACCATATTGTGTAGCAAATTCTTCTGTATACAGTTCAATACGGTCTGTCCCTACGAGTTTAGCTCCTTCAATCATCTCCAACACAGGATCCACAAAAATCGATGTGCGAATTCCCTGTTGTTTGCACTCCTGGATCACTTCAGTCAAGAAGTCTTTGTGTTTTACCGTGTCCCATCCAGCATTAGAAGTCAAAGCATCTACTGCATCAGGCACTAAAGTTACTTGTGTAGGCTTGCATTCAAAGACTAATTTTAAAAAGTTATCCATGGGATTCCCCTCAATATTATATTCTGTATGCACAACCTGAACCAAATCTCTAGCATCTTGATAGCGAATATGACGTTCATCTGGTCGAGGGTGAATCGTCACCCCTGCAGCACCAAACGTTTGAACATCTTCAGCAACTTTTAATAAATTAGGTACATTTCCTCCTCTTGAATTTCTTAAGGTAGCAATTTTATTGATATTTACCGATAGCTTTGTCATAATTAAGATATTAAAAAACAAAAATACAAAGTATAAGTAAGGCTTATTGGTTTATTTTTAATTATTTTGCAACAGCATTTCAATCGAACCTATTTTGATTACTCTAGAATCTTTACTTATCGACGTACCTGTACTAACTAGCAACATGCAAGTGAGTGAGGTTATTGACTTTTTAGATCAACATGACTATTCTCATTTGGCAGTTGTCGATTCCGACAACAAATGGCTGGGCACTCTTGCTACGGATTTCTTGTATGAGGTAGATGAAACAGAGCAGATAGGAAACTTAACCTATCAGGTACTGCCTTTTTTTGTGCGTTTAACGGACGATTTAGCCAGCATTACTGATACGTTCACGCGCCACGCAAGTAATCTTTTACCAGTGTTAGACGAAGCGATGCAAGTAAAAGGGATGCTTCCAAAAACAGCTGTATCAGCGAATTTACTAGAAAGTACCTTTTTAACGGAACCCGGAACAACCCTTATTATTGAGGCAAAATCAGAAGCTTATAGCCTTTCTACCGTGGTTCAACTTGTAGAAAGTAACAACACCAAGCTATTGGGGATTCTCGTGCTACAGACCAAGGACGACAAGACACAACTTCTTTTGCGTTTGAATCAAAAAAACATCGAGACAATTATTCAGGACTTTCGCCGTTTTGACTTTGACATCCTCTCTCATCATGAGGAAGATTTACATCAGAGCAAGTTGATTGAACACTCCAATTATCTAAACAAATTTTTAAACCTTTAGTATGAAATTTGCAATTTACGGGCAAACCAACAAAACCATTGTACAACAAATCGTTCATCGTCTTTTAGATGTGTTAGAGACCTATCATCCTACAATCATCTTTGAGAGCAATTTTTATCAGTTGTTGAACGAGATTCATTTACTTCCCAAGGAATATGAAACCTTTGACGATGAGAATGAGCTTCCAACAGACGTCAATTTCTTTATCAGTATTGGAGGAGATGGTACGATGTTGCGCGCGGCAAATTTTATTAAAAACAAAAATATCCCCATTGTAGGAATCAATGCAGGTCGATTGGGATTTTTAGCTAATATTCAAGAAGATACTCTTGAAGAGCATTTACCTCATCTCTTTCAGAACACCTACAAATTATCGAGAAGGGCTTTGTTAACAATCGCATGTGATCCCGTAGCTAATTCAAATTTTGACATTAATTTTGCCCTAAACGATATCACCGTTTCTCGAAAAAACACGACTTCTATGATTACCGTTGAGACCTATCTTGACGATGAGTACTTGGCAACCTATTGGGCAGATGGGTTAATCATCTCTACTCCTTCAGGATCAACGGGCTATTCGTTGAGTTGCGGAGGTCCCATTATTGAACCAGAAACTGGTTGTTTTGTCCTCACGCCTTTAGCTCCACACAATTTGAATGTTCGCCCCTTGGTGATTCGCGATAACCTTACCATTAAACTAAAAGTAAACGCCAGAGAAAGTCAATTTTTACTTTCTGTTGATAGCAATACGCAAGCAGTAAATAACGAAACAGAAGTAACCATTTCAAAAGCGCCCTTTACGATTAACCTGGTGGAGTTTCCTCAACAAAGCTTCATCAAAACCCTGCGCAATAAATTGTTGTGGGGGGAAGATAAACGCAATTAAAACGCAACAAAAACGCTATTTTTTTCGTTACATTTATTGTTTGGTTCAAGATTTTGTTCGTATTTGGTTCAACAAAATATTTTTTTTCAAACAAAGAGCGCTCATTATTACTATATTTGTGAATTATTTTAACAAAATGAAAAAGGCCTTAATTACATTTATCTTACTACTATCCATGCCTTTAGCCCATGCGCAAATTCATGAGGTAGGCTTTGGCTTAGGGGGTACAAACTATGTAGGAGACGTTGGTTCTACGCAGTTTATCAATCCAAAAAATATAGGCTATAATGTTTTTTATCGATGGAACAAAAGTCCACGACACTCCTATCGGTTGAATTTTAGTCAGCACAAATTAACGGGAAATGACGCCGATGCATCGAGTGAAAGTAGAAAAGAAAGAGGCTTGCGTTTTGACAATACGCTTCAACAGTTGAGTTTGGGTATCGAATTTAATTTTTTTGAATTTGATTTACATCAAGAAAACTTTGCTATGACTCCGTATCTCTATGCAGGTATATCAGGAATACGTTATTCCGACATTTACCACAGAAACAAAAAGATGATAAAAGGAGACAAGAAATACACTGCAGCAATTCCCTTTGCAGCAGGAATGAAAATTCGATTGAATCCTCAGATTAATATAAATGCAGAAGTAACCGCAACGTATACTTTTACGGATAATTTAGATGGCAGTCATCCTACCACAGCGAATACGAAACGCTATCGTTTTGGAAAGAATGGAAATGATTGGTTTTTCTTTTCGGGTATTACGATAAGCTATACTTTTGGACATAATCCTTGTTATTGCGCAGATTAAATGAAATTGAAAGAACAAATTAACATGAGCAATCTACCCAAGCACATTGCAATTATTATGGATGGCAATGGTAGATGGGCTAAACAAAGAGGTTTTCTACGAACAATTGGCCATGAAAATGGCGTACAATCCCTTAGAACAACCATTACCACATGCGGAGAATTGGGTGTTCAGTATTTAACACTATACGCTTTTTCTACAGAAAATTGGAATAGGCCCCAATATGAAGTAGACAAATTAATGGAATTACTAATTAAAGCGTTAACCAAAGAAATTCCTACTTTCATGAAAAATGACATCGCACTAAATGCGATAGGAAATCTTGATTTACTCCCCCAGAAGGTAAGAGAAAAATTAACCGACGCAATTGATAAAACGAAAGAAAACAAAAGGATGACTGTAACTTTAGCATTAAGTTATGGCTCCAGAGCAGAAATAATACACGCAATTAAGGAAATTTCTATTAAAGTTAAAAATAATATAATTTCAGAATACAATATTGACGAATCAATTATTAATGAGCATCTTTACACGCATAATGTGCCCGATGTTGATTTGTTAATTCGCACCAGTGGAGAGCAAAGAATAAGTAATTTCTTGCTTTGGCAAATCGCTTATGCAGAATTGTATTTTACGGAGGTATTATGGCCAGATTTCTCAGAGGAAGAACTATATCGTTCTATTCTATCTTATCAAAAGAGAGAGAGAAGATTTGGAAAAACTAGTGAACAAATTAAATAAAAACGAAAATAATGTTTCAAAAAGGCATCTCACTTTTTGCTCTGTTTATTGCAGGTCTAATTTGTAGTAGTGCACAAGCACAGCAAGGGGACAATATTCCTACTTTAGAAACCCCTAAAACCTACATTTTAGGAGATATAAAAGTTACTGGTAAAATTAATTACAACCCGCAAACGGTTGTAACTTTTACAGGTTTAAATAAAGGTCAAAAAATTTCTGTTCCTGGAGAAGAGATTTCAGATGCTTTAAAAAAGCTGTGGAAACTCGGGTTTTTTAAAGACATTAATATTTACGAAACATCGGTTGTCAACGATACCATCAATTTAGAGCTTACCTTAAATGAGTTACCTCGTTTGAATAGTGCCAAAGTAAAAGGGTTCAAGAAAACCAAATCTGAAACGGTGACAAAAGAGGCTAAATTGACAAAGGGTAAAATCGTCAATGAGAACTTGCTTTCTACTACAAAATACTTCCTTTTAAACAAGTACAAAAAAGACGGGTTCTACAATACGAAAGTTACCCTCAATACCGTACCTACAGATTCCACAGGAAAATATGTGGATTTAGTGGTTGGTATTGACAAAGGGAAAAAGGTGCGTATTTCAGATATTACTTTTGATGGAAACGAGCAATTGACCAACAAACAGTTGCGTAAAGCCTTAAAAGACACGAAAAAACGCAGTCCCTTCAACCCAATGCGTATCTTCAAACCTTCGAAATTCATCCAATCGAAATACGAGGAGGATTTAATGCGTTTGGTAGACAAATACAAAGAGAAAGGATACCGCGATGCACGTATTATCACAGATACAACCGCATATAATCCAAAAACGAATCGCATGGCGATTAACATTGATGTAGAGGAAGGAAACAAATACTACATCGGAGACATTCGCTTCATTGGAAATACGGTTTATACGAACAATCAACTTCGAAGTATTTTAGGGATTGAAAAAGGGGAAGTTTACAACGGTGTTTTATTAAATAAACGCATAGACGAACCATCAAATCCAGATGGTTACAACTTAACCAATCAGTATCAAAACAATGGGTATTTATTCTCTAATATTACGCCTGTAGAGGTAAAAACAGCGAATGACACCATTGATTTTGAAATTCGAATTACAGAAGGACCCATTGCGCGTTTCAATAATATTACAGTTCGTGGAAACGAGTATACACATGACCACGTGATTCACCGTACGCTAAAAACTAGACCTGGAGAAATCTGGAGTAAGGCTATGGTAATGGAAAGTATGCGACGTTTAGGAGCCTTGAATATTTTTGATGCGCAAGCCATCGTACCGGACATTTTAAATCCAGATCCAACCTCAGGGACTGTAGATGTGGAATGGTCAGTAGCAGAAAAAGGATCGAGTCAGATTGAACTACAAGGAGGATATGGTGGAGGAGGGTTCATCGGAACCTTAGGATTGTCGTTCAACAACTTCTCTTTGCGTAATATTTTCAATAAAAAAGCGTATCATCCGTTCCCTATGGGTGACGGTCAGTCGTTAGCCTTGAGATTACAGGGAAGTTCATACTACCAAACCTACAGCTTGAGTTTTTCTGAACCTTGGCTAGGTAGAAAAAAACCCGTGAATTTGTTTGGTACCGTTGCTTACAGTACACAACATTTATACGATTACTACAACAGAAGAACAGACCGCAGTAGAGGTTTTAACATTACCACCTTACAGTTTGGAGTTGCGAAGCAATTAAGTGTACCAGATGATTATTTTGTATTATCACACACAATTAGCTTCCAATACTATGACATGAAGAACTACAACACGGGATTATTTACCTTTGGAGACGGATCTTCTAGAAACTTAGCATATCAAATCGAATTAACGAGAGACAGTAGAGGAATGGATCCAAACTTCCCAACTATGGGTTCGTTCTTTAGTATTAGTGGAAAATTTACCCCACCATACTCGCTATTCAATAATGTGGATTACAAAAATTTAGCTGATCAACAAGACTATAAATACCGATCTAAACCTGGACAAACTGACCCGAATACTGGTTTAGTTATTCCAGAAGGCACCTACTTAAATGCTGCAGGACAACCAGTGAGCAACTGGCAAGATGCCACTGCAGATGCGAGTAAAGTCGATCAAAAACGTTTTAATTGGTTAGAATACTACAAATTAAAATTCAAAGGGGATTGGTATACCACAATTTTTGATAAATTAGTATTCAGAACTGTAGGAGAATTCGGATATATGGGGGCATACAATAACAACCGCGGGGTTGTTCCATTTGAGCGTTTCTATGTAGGAGGAGATGGATTAGTAAACTTTTCATTGGATGGCCGTGAGGTTGTTCAGTTAAGAGGGTACAAAAACCAAGCCTTAACACCAATTAATCAATATGGTGAACAAATTGGAGGTACGATATACAATAAATTCACCCTAGAATTACGTTATCCTATTACATTAAAACCAAGTGCCTCTGTATATGTATTATCATTTGCAGAAGCTGGAGCAGCCTATGATTCATTCAAAGACTATAATCCTTTTGACGTAAAACGCTCGGCTGGATTAGGAGTACGTGTGATTATGCCAATGTTTGGTTTACTAGGAATTGACTTCGGTTATGGATTTGATGCACCTCCAGGAACAACACAGAAAAATGGTTGGGAGACACACTTTATCCTTGGGCAACAGTTTTAGTAACACAATTTGCTAAAATTTAACAACTTATGAGGTATCTTTTTATTTTTTTAATCAGTATTTTTGGATATTCCTTTTCTCATGCACAAGGAGGATCTGCACGAGTTGCTTATATTGATATGGAACTAATATTACAATACGTTCCAGAATATACAGAAGCTAGTGCACAGTTAGCCTCCCGTGCAGAAGGCTGGAAGCAAGAAATTGACAAGAAAAAGGGAGAGATAAAGAAACTCAAAACCGATTTGGCCAATGAACGAGTTTTATTAACCCGAGATTTGATTAACGAAAAGGAAGAGGATATCAGTTCTTTGGAAGACGATCTTTTAAAATATCAACAAAAGTATTTTGGTACAGATGGTGAATATTTTTCGCAAAAAATAAGTTTAGCGAAACCGATTCAAGATCAGGTGTTTGCCATGGTTCAAGATATTGCTGAAGCAAGAAAGTACGATTATGTATTAGACAAGAATACAGAAAATACAATGTTAATAGCGGATAAACGATATGATATTAGTAATTTAGTCATTCGTCGCATGACTTCAGCTCGAAGAAAGCAGAACATGACCGCTGAACAAGTAGAGGCAGTAGAAAAAGAGGAGAAAGAAGAAGACGCTATTTCGCTTAGACAAAGCAGACGTGAAGAGCAACAACGCAGACGCGAAGAAGCAGAACGTCAAATGCGTCAGGAGCAGAAAGAAGAAAAGCAGAAACAACAGCAAGACAAGGAGCAAAAAGAACAATCTAACAGAGAAGATGACCTTAGAAAGCAACAAGAGCAGAAGCTGAAAGAATTAGAAGAAAAACGCGAAGAAGCTGAACGTCTCAGACAAGAAAAAATTGAGGCACAGAAACAGTTGTTGCAACAGAAACAAGAAGAGATTGAAAAGAAGAAGCAAGAAGATAAAGAAAAGCGAGAGCAACTTCAACGCGATAGAGAGGAGCAAATCAAACAACAACAAGAGGAATCTCAGCGTATAAAAGAAGAGCGAGAGCGCAAAGAGGAAGAAGAGCGACAAAGACGACGTGAAGATGCGGAAAAACAGCAGAAAAACGAAAAAAATGAAGAGTTTGAAAAGTTAATTGCTGACAGAAAGGCTGCTGAAGAAAGACGCAGACAAGAAATAGAACAAAAGAAAAAAGAAGCGCTAGAACAACGTCAAAAACAGATTGAAGAGACACAGCGCAAGCAGGACGAGATTAGAAAACGCGTTCAACAAGAACAAGAAGAAAAAAGACAACGTATGCTTCAAGAACAAGAAGAATTGAAAAAACAAATTGAAGCCGCCAAGAGTAACAAGTAAAATAATATAAAAAACGAATACAATGAAAAAAATGAAATCCTTATTGATTGCAGCAGTAATGTTTTTTGGCGTTAGCTTAACGACAGCAACAGCGCAAACTAAAGTTGCACACATCGACGTACAAGCGTTGATTACTGAAATGCCTGCTATGAAATCAGCTGAGGCAGAATTAAAAACATTAAGCGAAAAATATCAAAAAGAATACGGTACAATGGTTTCTGAGTACCAAACAAAAGCGCAAAAATACCAAACAGAAGCGCCTACTGTAGGAGACAAGGTTAACGAAGACAGACAAAAAGAAGTAGAAGATCTTTTACAGCGAATCCAACAATTCCAAACAACTGCTTCTCAAGAATTACAAAAGAAAGAAGTTGATTTAACGCAACCTATCTTTGAAAAAGCAAGAACAGCTATTCAAAAAGTAGCACGTGCTCAAGGTGTACAATACGTTTTAGACTCTTCTATGGGTTCTGGTGTTTTACTAGCTGACGGTACAGACTTAGCAGCAGAAGTAAAAAAAGAATTAGGTATTAAATAATATTTATATTTTGATAAAAAAGTCCGTTTTTATGACGGACTTTTTTATTTTTGTTCTACTTATGAAAAATACAAATCCCATTGGTTTATTTGATTCGGGTATAGGTGGAACTACAATATGGCAGGAAATTCACAACTTAATGCCAAATGAAGACACCCTTTTTTTAGCGGATCAAAAGAATGCACCTTATGGTACACAAACCAAAGAAGCTATTCTGGCGTTATCGCATAAAAATGTGCAATATTTGGTTGACCAAGGTTGTAAATTAGTTGTTGTTGCCTGTAATACAGCTACAACCAATGCCATTGACGAACTTCGTGCTACCTTTGCGATTCCCATTATCGGCATTGAACCTGCCATTAAGCCGGCTTCTTTACTGACTAAGACATCAACTATAGGTGTTTTAGCTACAAAAGGGACTATTACAAGTGATTTATTTACATCCAAGCTCAAACTATATCCCAACGTTAAAATAATCGAACAAATCGGCTATAATCTCGTTACTCTAATTGAAGCAGGGCAACTCCATTCACAAGAGATGAAAGAGCTCTTACAGCTATATCTTTTACCTATGGTAGAGCAAGGCATGGATACACTCGTACTAGGTTGTACACATTATCCTTATTTGACGCCAATCATACGCACTATTCTTCCAGCTGACATTCACATTATCGACTCTGGAGAAGCAGTAGCAAAACGCACACAGAGTGTACTAAAAGAGCACCATTTGCTTACGACGAGTACGCAACTGGGCCATGCCATTTTTTACACCAATATTGATCCAGCATCTTTACAGGCATTTGCTCCACACGAGGTTCAAGTGCAACAAATTGAATTTTAACCTTGTCTTGTTTCCTAACAATGCTTTTTTATTATTGAACTTACTTATCCCCTTTTGATATACAAAAACAGTCCTGCTGAATGACAGGACTGTTTTTGTATAGTGTTTTACGACCAAGGTATCTCACTCGTTTACCAACTTATTCTTGTTGATTCTCTTCTTTAAACCAGCTGGAATACATGACGTAATTCGAGGCGATTCGCTCTATTTCACCAGCAAAATCAGAGGCGCTGATTTCCTTTACTTTTTTGGCTGGTACACCCGCATAAATACTGCCAGATTCTACAACTGTATTTTGAGTAACTACAGCTCCTGCAGCAATAATGGTATTGCTATGCACAACGCAATTATCCATCACAATAGCACCCATACCAATTAATACATTATCGTGTATTACGCAACCGTGCACCATCGCATTATGCCCAATGGAGACATTATTTCCAATTACCGTTGGATGTTTTTCATAGGTACAGTGAACAATGGCTCCATCCTGAATATTTACTTTATCACCTATCGTGATGGAATTGACATCCCCGCGAATCACGGCATTAAACCAAACACTACACCACTTTCCGATAGTCACATCCCCAACGATTGTAGCATTCTCTGCGATATAGCAATCGGCTTCTATTTGAGGAGCCTTTCCCCTTATGTCTTTTATAATCATACTTCGTTATATTAAAAAAAGTCCCGATAAATATCGGGACTTTTTTTATTCATCATGTAAGTTTGGACAATTACAATCTAATGTACTTCGTTTTGCAAATAGGTTTACTCCAAGTGTAAACAAGTGGAATCCTCCTTTGTTAAACGTTCGATCACCTAATTCGTGTGTATACGTATAAGTAAAGCTAAACATCTTGTAAGAACCTCCAATTAACGGGCTAACACTTTGATTCGCCTGTTTTTTTGTATCACCACCTTTGGTATACTCAACTCGGTTAAAATCGCGTCTGTATGAAACACCGGCCCAAAGTTTAGCATTGTCAAAAGTTTTATACACTTTCATATTCACATCGGCTAACTTCATTTCCGTTTCTTCTACGTACTGAAGCAATACCGAAGGTTCATACATCCATCCACCATTGTAACGTGTATTTCCGAATGTGTATCCTCCACCTAATAAATAACGACGAAAGTTGTTACTTTCTGCGTCTGTATAAAGATCTCTTTTACTTGTTACAGCATTCTTCACTGTAAACATAGAGAAGAACTCCCCACGGTGATACGCTGCTCCAAAATCTACAGAGAAGTAGCTGTCTTTTACTTCAAGACCTCCACTTAAGGTAGGATCGTAAACCGAACCGAATTCCGTTTCATCTAACGTTGTACGAGCAAATCCCGCACTCATACCAAATGACAACAAATTCAATTCATAACGAGATTCACTGAAGGTAATATGATGGGCATACGTCAACTTTGCTCCTGTTTCTGAATGGTATCCATTCTTATCCGAGAAAGCAATGATACCAATACCCGATCGGTCTCCGACACGGGTATTGATAGTTAATGTTTGAGTTTGCGGTGCATCATCTGTATCTCCCCATTGTTGTCTGATCGCTCCTCGAACCTGTGTACTATTCTTCAATCCAGCCATTGCAGGGTGGATTAAATAGTAGTTATCAGCCAAATAATCCGAATACATAGGTAATCCACCGTCTTGCGCATTACTCATTTGAGTAACTAATAACGCAATTGCTAAATATCTTTTCTTAAATATTGTCATATCCTAAATTATCGTTTTAATGAGAAGTGTCCTTTATATTGAACTTTTCTAGGCACAAGATTCGCTTGTTTCGCTTCTTCTAAATATTCTACAGTAAACCAGTAGTCTGTTGATGGCATAGGTTTTCCGTTAAACGTACCGTCCCAACCTTCACTAGTAGCTGGTGTAAATTGCGTCAACAATTTGCCGTAGCGATCATAGATGTAGATCACAGCCTCTGGATGGCCTTTTAATGTTGGAATATTCCATGTATCATTAAATCCATCTCCATTCGGTGTAAAGAATCTAGGATAACCTAAAACAAATATATCAACATATTGAGGACAAATAGATCGTTGATCTTTATATCGTACCCAAACTCTATGTGTACCATTTAATACGTCATAGAAAATTTTAGAATCTTGATAAGCACCTTCATCTAAAGCATATTCAAATAATCTAGCGTCTGTTGGATTTTCAACAACAATTGAAATTCGCTCTTCTCCATCGATTGTACTCAAAATACCTTTTGAATCCGCATTCATGATCTTAATCTTAATGTCTTCTACAAAGTTAACCGTAAAGTTATTACTTGTGCTTGAACATTCTTGTCCTTTAAATTTCACCACTACTCTAAATACGTTTCCTTCAGCAATACTCTCTACCACATAGTACGATTTTGTCGCTCCTTCAATTGGTGTAAATGGACCTGTACCATTTCTTCTCTCCCACTGGAACTCGTAATCTCCAGCTTTAAATCCTGAGTCAATCGTGTACGGATCAAGTAGCTTATTCGTATTGTAATCGATACATACTAAAGTAGTAGCATCTAGCACTGGTGCGATTGGTGTTTCAAAAACAGTCAGGGTAAATCTCGTTTCATCTTGACATAAGAACATTGTTCCATCCGCTCTTACTCGTCTAACAACCGCAACAATCTCATGTGTTCCGATAGGCAAGCTGAAACGATCTAATTCAGCTACATCAATAGGTGCGTTATTGTAAAAATAGATAACCCCTAAATCCGCTACTGGAATATTTTGTCCAGCCACAATCTCCTCTACAAACAAGGTAAGATCAAACTGAGCTGTTCCACCTGGTCCTGCAGGAGTTGCACATTTCTCAATTCTAGATTTATCAGCTGTACTAATATCAAAGGCAAATACTTTTTCTTCTACAATTAGATTCACTACACCAACAAAATGACAACCTGTTTCTTTTCGCTCCACACGAACAAAGATTTGTTCGAATCCAGGCGTTTGGTTTGTACGGTTTGGTTGGATTGCTACACCGATATTATTTCTTTCTGCATCATTTCTATCTAGGTAGAAATAGATATCAAAGTCATTAGGATCTTCTCCATTTAAGATTTCATCTAATTTATCTAGTAGATTAAAATCGTGGAATCCAGTTGTGTTTTCCTCACAAATTAAGAAGTTCACTGGTTCAAATACTGGCTCTGGTTTTACTGCAATAAATAAAGGCACGAGTACAGCACATCCTGTATTACCATTTAATTCTGAATTTACTCTGACCCAAACTGTTGTTGTTCCTGACACATGCGCATCTGGAAAGATGATCATATCAAAACGGTCTCTAGTTTCTGCCCCACGTTTTGTATTGTAATATTCAAAGCTATAGTTCGCTGATTGATTTGCAATTTCTAACTCTCTAATCGTTAAGTCAAACTGAGCAATACCAATATGTGTTGGACTCGTATCACACAGATTAATTGGCTTCGGATTAAAGTTCACATTTGGTAATGGCAATACTTTAATAGTCACCGAAGTATAACTTCTACATCCTGTATAACTATTTACAGCAATCCAAATCGTTTGCGGATTCCCTGTATTTTGATACTGTCTAGGATTAGCAATCGCATTTCTGTTTGCTAATGCATCTTCTCTTGACACGTAGTAATCAAAAGTAACACGGTCAATTACACGTCCAAGAATATCCAATTCTCTAATAGTTAAGTCAAAAGTAGCTCTACCTGTATTTGGTAATTCAGGTTGACAAATTTCAATTGGCAATGGATTATTAATCGCCAATGGTACATTTGCAATCAATCTAAAGTTACCTGTAACAAAACAGTTACTTTGTTTATTGGTTACTCTATACCAAATTGTTTGAGGATTTCTAAGATTCTCATAACGCTCTGGATTAGAGATTGCATTGCGATTAGCCAACGCATCCGCTTCATTTAGATAGTACTGAATAGCAACGTTAGTACTATTTTGAGCCGCTAAAATTGCAGGATCTTGAAGACGCAAGTTGAAAATCACATTTGTATCTGCAAATGGATCCTCACTACAAGCAACTAGATTAGGTAAATCAATTGGGTTTAACGGTGTAGCCACTACGGTTAAGTACAATGGTTTCACAGTGAAACATCCTCCTGCTAATTCTCCTCTTACATATACAACCGCATTATTTGCCGTGATGTTGTTGTATTGATTTGGATTTGGAATTGCATCCACTGCTGCTAGTGCATTTTCTTCTGTTTCATAGAAGGTAATGACAATATTTGGATCTCCATTTTGAAGTGAAGCTACTAAGCTCATCAAATCAAAAACACCAAATCCATCATTATTCACACTACAAATCGCTACTGGATCTGCAGGAATATTCAATACTGGCGTTACTAGCGCTTTCAACTTCATCGGTCTGATTTCACTACATCCCGTATCCGCATTAAATCGCACGTAAATCGTTTGCTCATATTGCTGAATATTCACATAGTTATTTGGCAAGGCATTTACTTGTCGTTCCGCCTCACTTCTTGATGCATAGAAACGCACATCAAGTCCTAATTGTACCCCAATTAATCGCGACACATGCTCTATTAAATCAAATTCCGCATATCCTTGTCCTAAGGCAGGATCTTCACAGATTTGGTAATCTACTACCATAGGGATTACAGGCATGATAATCGGAGTAAGTACAATGTTCGTTAAGCTATAACAACCTGTATCTAAATTTTCTACTCTCGCCCAAACGCTTCTACCTAAAGCACTTGAGTAATTTTGTGGATTCACAATTGCATTTTGCATATTATCAGCATCCACACGAGAGGTATAATAATCAATTCTATATGGAATACCATTCAATTGTGCTGTAATTTCCGCTTCTTTTGTTGTTAAATCAACAATCATTTCGCGGTTCGCGTTATCCACACACATGGAGAACAAAATACGCTCTGGTACCACCACTTTAGGACTAATTGTCAACAACACCGGTACCACTTGGAAACACGTTGTTCTTGCATAACCAACTCTAGCGTAAATCGTTTGGCTAAAAGGAACGGTATTAACAAAATTTCTTGTTCCAATTGCATTGATATTTTGGTTTGCATCGGTGATTGAACGGAAGTATTTTACTTCAATATAAGGGCTCACTTGATCACCCAATAAGTCGATCGTTGCTTGTCTTAAATCAAACTCACCAATTCCATTTGGAGCCGTACTTAAACTACAAGTAAAAAGTTCTAAGCTATCATTGATTTCAGCTAATTCAGCTACTTCGATTTCAATTGGATACACTCCATAACAACCCGTACGTAAATCCACTAAGCGAACCCCAATCGTACCAGTTGCAGCAATATAATTCGTTGTATTGTGAATAATTTCACTTGCGGTATTATTAATCGCACCTGCAACTGTTTGGAAGTAAACCACTTCTAAATTCTGACGACCTGCAATAATTACTGGTGTAGTCAAATTAAAATTAAATGTTCCCGTTACTTTACCTTCAACTGGACATCCAAAAATTTTACCAACATTAGGCATCGTTGGCACTTGATTGATAAACAATTGGAACGAAGTTAGTGTAAACTCTGTATTTACGGTTCTATTTTGAACACGAACCCAAATCGTTTGTCCATGACTTCCTTCAAACGCAGCTAATTGCGCAGCAGGAATAGCATTTTGATTTAAACTAGCATCCTCTTGTGTTAAGAAGTACAATACTTGATAAGCTGGATTATTGTTGTACACACGAGGCGTTTGCACCGTTAAATCAAACGGAGCTGTAGTAACTGTACGATCGCTACATACCGAAAGATTTGGCAATTCATTTAAATCTAAATCACAACGCAACGCTAATAACTCAAATGAATCAATAGCAAAACACTGCATTCCTTCTCTATCCACACGAACCCAAACTGTTCTGGTAAATCCATCCACAGCCGTATCTAGCGTTTGGGCTAAATCGATTGGTGCATTACTGTTTTCCGCATCTCTTTCGGAATTATAAAACTCAATATTATAAGTATCGTTGATGTTTAACTGGGCAATTACGTCATTTAAATCAAACTCCGCTATCCCATTCTCATCGATACATGCTTGTAAATTATGTGTCTCTGCTAATACAGGCGCATCTTGTACGGTAACCGTAATGTCTTTTGTGTGGGTACACCCATAGTCATCTACTACCACATAGGTATACGTATGATCTCCAGGAAACAAAGGTTTAGCCACCATTTGTCCATTTTCCATCACTAAGTCTGGATGTGGCATCCAGTACGCATTCGCAATTACGGGCTGGAAGGTTAACGCCAATTTTTGAAAGCGATCCGAAAATTCGATATCCCAGCACTCTAACTTTCCACTATTTCCATTCCATCTATCTTCTACTTGTAGACGCCAAGTTCCATTTAAAGGCGCTCCTATTAAACTAGAAAAATTATTATTTGGCGTTAAATACGTCCAAGGTTTATACGTTCCTGCAGGGAATGCACCTCCAACGGTAGGAGCCATTAGTACTCCGCCATCTCCTCGATTTTGAAAAGGAAAGGGAGCATCATCACTAAAATGATAGGTAGCAAATTGCGTAGATCCATTTCCAAAATCTATCCCCATATCAAAAGGTACACCTGCAGCGGGTCCAAAATATCTGGTTAGATACATGGAAGCTCCATTGGGGGCAAAGACAATAATATCTAAATCTCCATACCAAGAATGCAAAATACTCATCCATAGATCAACGATATCTTCAGGTCGTTCAATTTTTTCGCTATCACAGTAGTAATCGATCTCGATATAACTGGTAAAAAACTCATTGGGTCTATCTGGTAAATCTATAGGAATACATTCCATTTTTACTGGATTAAACTTTTCTTCACGCAGCATCACATCAGCGCTCAACTTAATGGGTTCGCCTAAACAATAGACCGGTTTATCAGATGCCAAGGTAATATCAGCCTCCGAAGAAGCCACTTGAATAATGAATGTCTTCTCTTCTTCACAGCCGTTGCGATCTCTTACTTTAAATTTCATTCGATACGCACCAGGCACCGTAAATCGATAGGTTACATTTTTTCCTCTGCGTTCAAATACCTGTCTATCGAACTTATACGACCAAATATATTCTGCATCTTCTCCAGATTCTGAGAAAATAGCATCTCCGTACAATTTAATTTCACTACCTGCACATACTTTAATTACCCCTAAATCCTCTTCACAAGTTGGAGGTGTATTGGGATCAAATGCAGGAACTGTTCGAGGAACTTGTACCTCTATATTTTGACAGTCCTTCATTTGACACATAATATTGGCCGAAAATCCAGCTGCCGTTGGTCCGTCATCTGCATTAAAAATCAAGGTCAGACATCCATCTCCTGCAAAGGATCCTACAAATCCAGGTGAATTTCGTCCAGTAAAAGGACTTCCTACTATAGGTGTTCCTCCTACGCCACCATTTAAAATTTCCAAAGAAGCTCCAGGCGCTAACAAAAACGTCGTAAAATCCAAACGCACCGTTCCTCCTGGTGTATCCGGACATAACACCATTTCATAGCGTTTCAGCGGCTGATAGTTCCCAGCAAGTCCTCCATCATCATAAAGGATCCCCGAACAAATCTCCTTACGACCATTGAAAATCAAAAGATCTTCTGCATGCCCTTGAAAGAAACTCATCTGAGCGAGCAAAAAAACCATGAAAAATAAAAATCTCTTCATAAATGATTTTTTTATTGTATAAATATTATTGTTACTCATCTATATCGCTTTTAATTAAGATCAAAGTGCATTGCTCTTTGATAAAATAATCAAACATTGTTTCAAAATTCAACGCATAACCATCGCTCCGCGCATAGTTACTACAACTACTTTTGTCATAATTAATTGCTCTACACATTATTGCAAAATTTAAAAATTGTACTTACTTCTCTTATTTAGAACCACTTCGCTTGCGTAAGCGCTGTTAATTCATACTTAATTATATGTTAATTATATGTTTAAAAAACCAAATATACAGATTCGTAGAATATAAGTTTGTTAATTTTGAAAAAAAATAAAACAAAATGTCACAGATTAAAATTCAAAATACGCAAAACCCAGCAATTGTCAAGTTTATCCTTTCTGATTTTATTACTAAAGGAGACAATTTTGAGTTCAAAAACATTGATGAAACTGCACAATCTCCTTTAGCGAGAGAACTTTTCTACTTACCTTTTGTAAAAACGGTGTTTATCGCAAATAATTTTATTGCCATTGAAAAATTTTCAATTGTTGAATGGGAAGACGTGCAAGATACTGTTGCAGATCAAATCCAAACTTTCATCGCTAAAGGTAAGAAAATCTTAATAGAATCTAAAGATGAAGCCAAAAAACATCCGATAACGATTTATGCGGAATCAACACCGAATCCAGCGGTAATCAAATTTGTTGCAAACAAGCTACTAACCAAGCAAGGAGTGGAGTTTAAAAACATTGATGAGGCCAAAGCCTCTCCCCTAGCGAAAGAGCTATTCAAACTGCCTTTTGTACGCGAAGTATTCATAGACGAAAATTATGTCTCTATTTCGAAATATGAGGCCTTTGACTGGAATGAATTCATCCAATCGACGCGTTCATTTATTAAGGAATTTTTAGAAAAAGGAAATTTAGCCGTAGATGAGGCTTTAGTAACAAATGTAGCAGAATTAGAGAAGCAAGCGGATATCCACTTTGATTCTCTAGATGAGAAATCACAACGCATCATCAACATTCTAGAAGAAAATGTAAAGCCAGCGGTACAGGCTGATGGTGGAAATATTGCATTTCAAAATTACAACCAAGCAACGAATGTAGTACAGGTTATTCTACAAGGAGCTTGTAGTGGTTGTCCTTCTTCTACCTTTACGTTAAAGAATGGTATTGAAAGTATGCTACGACATATGCTTGCAGATGAAGCTATTGTGGTAGAAGCCATTAATGGATAATCCTTTTTAAAATAAGTCAATAAAAAAACGCTTAGCTTTCGCTAGGCGTTTTTTATATCTAGGAAGCTAAACTTTTTTAGCCTTTTGACGTAAACTTCGTTCGCTTTTGATCTAAATCAAACTTTTCAAACAATTCTAACAGGCCAATAGTCGCTTTCACCATATCATCAGTCTCAAACAAAATAGAGAAATACAACTTACTATTCTTTGGACTCGTCTCTGTGGTGCGAATGCGGACAATTTGCTTTTGAATCAATTTATCGATCGTTTGGGTAATGTCTTCCTTATGAGCTAAAACATCACTAATGCGATCAAATTTCTCTTCCAAGAAAATCGTACCGATTTCGTCCAAGAATACTTGTAGTTTATTGTCAATTAGCTTTAAATCGCGGATTTGGTTAAACTTCAACTTCTTGTGGTTGTTGTCTACGTGTGTATAGCTATTTTGTGTAATAAATAAGGTAGACTTGATAATATCCTGCAAAAACCCAAGGGTAAGAACATAGAACTTACTAGCCCCTACGGTAGTTTCATCTAGATTCTTAATGAAGAAATATACATTGCCACGCAGGCTATCCACCTCTTTTTCTAACTGTTTTAATTTCTTTCTACACGCTTTTAGATCGGCGTGATTCTGCAAGGCTACACCATCAATAACACGGGTATATAATTCGTTGGTACGCACCATAACTTTGGCAATTTGTGCCGAACTCTCTGACGCAACCTCTTGAATGGTAACAATATCAAATTTATTGAGCTTTTCTGTTTTTAGTTTTTTCTCTTGCTCCAGGCGTTGATGTTTTTTATTACTTCTATACAAGAGAATTCCCACTAGAATTAACATCGCCACTAAAGCATACACTTCTCCTATATATAGAATATAGGCTGTAATAAAAGAAGCAACAAAAGCGACAATTGCAGTTACAAACCAACCACCAATGACATTAAATACACCAGCCACACGGTAAACTGCAGAATCCCTGTCCCAAGCTCGGTCAGCAAAAGACGTACCCATCGCCACCATAAAGGTTACATAGGTCGTAGACAAAGGCAATTTCATCGATGTACCAATGGAAATCAAGATACTCGCCACCATCAGGTTCACTGAGGCACGCACCATATCGAAGGCAGGTTCATCTTGTTTATTTTTGCTTTTCGAGGTTTTTACGGGTTGCTCGAAACGCTTATCCATATGAATTTGCCAAGACTTTGGAAGGAAATAATTGACAATTCCCCCTAAGATAACCATACTGCGCACCAAGGCTTTTGACAACAAGTTAGGCGAAAACTTCTCATCCGAAGAATCTGAACTCTGACGCGCCAAGCTCATCTCTGTTTCAATAACATTACGCGCCTTTTTTGATGTCCACAAGGTGTACACCATAATCGCTCCGGCTAGTAAGAGGAAATAGAAAGGTGCCACCACATTTTCTTCTGCCAATTTTCCCATCAAATAAACATCGGCTGCTTGTCCAGAGCTTTGGAAGATTTCAAACGACTGAACCGCTGCAATAGGCACACCTATAAAGTTTACTAAATCATTCCCTGCGAAAGCCAAAGCCAAGGCAAAGGTTCCGATGATAATGATAACACGTAGAATATTCAGTTTAAAAACGGACATTAACACTTGAGAGAATAGCGTCCAAAAAACAAAGCTCCCTCCCAAAATCAGTAGTTGATTGTGGTCTATCCATACAGAAGCTTCCTTGGTTAAAAAACTTGATCCTTTCAATCCTTTAATTAAGATGAAAAAAGAAATGGCTGTGATCGCTGTTCCACCAAATAAAGCGCCAAAATATTTTAATTTACGTTCTACTTGAAAGGTAAAGATTAAACGCGACACATATTGCACCAAGGTTCCCAGCGTAAACGACAAGATGACGGACAACAAAATACTCACGACAATCTCTGAAGCCTTCTTGGTATTGATATAGGAAGGTAAGGTAGCCCAACTATCGTCACTGGTTACAATCTTCACTACAGCCAAACACACCGCAGCTCCTAACAATTCAAATACAATAGAAACGGTCGTTGATGTGGGTAATCCCAGTGAATTAAAGACATCCAACAGGAGGACATCGGTAATCATCACTGCGAGGAAAATAATCATTACATCGTTGAAGGTAAACATACTGGGGACGAAAATTCCACTTCGGGCAATCTCCATCATTCCTCCAGAAAAGACAGCCCCAACCAAAATTCCCAGTGAAGCAACTAACATAATGCCTTTGAAAGACATCGCCTTGGATCCCAATCCGGAATTTAGAAAGTTTACAGCGTCATTACTTACTCCAACAGTTAAATCTATTACGGCTAATATCCCTAAGGCTATCAGCATAACAATAAAAATCTGTTCCATTTATTCTTTTATTTTTTGCGTACTGCAAAAGTCCTTCTATTTCTGCAATCCAACGTTAACTTAATGTTATCCTTTGTTTTTTGTTGTTCGTTGACTTATCTCATCAAATCCTCAACAAATCCTCAATAAATCCCAACAACAGGGATGATTGCCATCCGCCCCTACAAACCCTCAACAAACCCTCACCTAATCCCAACAACAAGGCGGATTACCATCCGCTCCTACAAATCCTCACCATTTTTTCCTTAATTTTGTTATTCAATTCCAACCCTATGAATGAACTACAGCACACTTCGAATCCTTATTTAAGACAACACGCTACCAATCCGATTCATTGGAAGGCTTGGCATCCCTCTGTTTTTGAAAAGGCTCAAGAGCAAAACTGCCTGGTTATTGTCAGTATTGGCTACTCCACGTGTCATTGGTGCCATGTGATGGAAGAAGAGAGTTTCACCCATACAGCAGTTGCTGAAGTGATGAATCGCCATTTTATTCCCATTAAAGTGGATCGAGAGGAACATCCTGATGTGGATGCCTATTATATGAAGGCCGTTCAGCTGATGACCAAACAAGGAGGATGGCCACTCAATGTGGTATGCTTACCCGATGGAAGACCTATTTGGGGAGGTACGTATTTTCCGCAAAGAACCTGGCTAGATGCGTTGGAACAACTGGCGCAATTACACCAGGACAAACCCGAAGCCACACTTGAATTTGCCACGAAACTACAAGAGGGGGTTTATATCATGGGCTTGGCTCCTACCCCTCAAGAGGAACACCGATTTAATTTGGATATCCTCTTGGAAAAATGGAAACAGAGTTTTGATTTAGAGTACGGGGGCTATCAACGTGCACCAAAATTCATGATGCCTACCAACCTGCTTTACCTTCAAAAAGTAGGAGATCTTAAACGAGATAAAACACTACTACACTATATTGATTTAACCCTTACCCGCATGGCTTGGGGTGGAATTTTTGATGTTATCGAAGGAGGATTTTCCCGCTATTCTGTTGATTTCAAATGGCATATTCCTCATTTCGAAAAAATGCTATACGACAATGCGCAACTGTTAAGCGTTTACAGCGATGCGTACAAACGCACTTCGAATCCGTTGTATCTTGAAATCATAGAAAAAACGGTTCAATTTATTCAAACCAATTGGCAATCTCCTTGGGGTGGGGTATATTCTGCCTTAGATGCAGATAGCTTAGACCCTGCGGGTGTTTCAAAAGAAGGAGCGTATTACGTATGGACCAAAGCGGAATTACGCCGTCTCTTAGGGGATAATTTTAATCTATTCGCTCAAGTATACAATGTAAATGATTTAGGGTATTGGGAAGAGGGAAAATTTGTACTCTTCCAGAATCAGGCACTAGAGGTGACTGCCGAAGCAAATCAATGGAATGTTTTCGACTTGCAAAAACGCAAAAAACAGTGGGAACAGTTGCTCTTACACGCGCGTAATCAACGACCAAAACCCCTGTTAGACGACAAGATTATCTGCAGTTGGAATGCCATGCTCATCACGGGATTACTCGATGCTTATAGCGCGACACAGCAAACGCATTATTTACAACAAGCAACACAGATCTACCACTATATTCAAACGCATCTGTTTGATGAAGAACGCGGCCTGTTCCACTCCGCCCATCATCAACAGGTTCATACACTCGGCTACTTAGACGATTATGCCTTTTATATACAAGCGCTTATTCGTCTCTATCAACACACGGCAAACCAAGATTATTTGTCGCAAGCCAAGCAGTTAATGGACCTAACCTTAGATTTATTTTTAGACGAAAAGAGTCAGTTTTTCTACTTTAGTCAAGCCAATCAAGCGGATGTAATTTTAAGAAGCATAGAAACCGAAGACAATGTTATTCCTTCTGCCAATGCTGTACTATGTATGAGTTTACTCCAATTGGGACTCTTGTTTGAACACCTGCATTATACTCAATTGGCGCACAACATGATTGAGGTGATGCAATCCAACTTGGACTATCCTTCTGCTTATTCGCATTGGCTACTCGCTATGCTATATACTGAATCTCCAGCGGAACTCACCGTTGTAGGAGTAAATGCGTTAGAAGACAGCCTAAAAATTGAAGCGAATTTAATCAGTAAAACCTTTGTTTTTCCAGTAAATCAAGCAAGTTCAATCCCATATTTTTCAAAATATACCGTGAATCAAACCACACAATATTATCTTTGTGAAAACAAACATTGCTTCACTCCTACGACGGAAGTAAGCAGCATCCTAAAGCTATAAACTATGGAAAAAATGGATCATCTATTGGCGTCCTATATTGAAAATGCCATTGATTATATTCCGCATATTGTCAGTGCGTTGATTATCCTTGGGTTGGGATTATGGGTCATTAAAATGTCGCAGAACATTGCCAAGCGCATTATGACCAAACGCAACATTGAACCTACATTTTCGAGTTTTATTCTCGATGTTCTACTCTGGGGATTTCGTATCTTGCTTTTTGTGGTCATTGCCTCAAAACTAGGTATTCAAACGAGTTCGTTTGTGGCCATTATTGGCGCAATGAGTTTGGCTATAGGTCTTTCACTCCAAGGTTCACTCAGTAATTTTGCTGGTGGGGTATTGATTATTCTCTTCAAACCTTTCCGCATTGGCGATATTATTGAAGCACAAGGAGAAACAGGAAAAGTACTGAGTATTCACATCTTTTCCACGCAAATTGTCAACTATCAAAACAACGTGATTTACTTGCCTAATGGGGTATTATCCAATAGCAAGATTAAAAATATATCGCAAAACAACCTGAGAAGGTCAGAAGTATTTGTACAAACAAACTTAACGAAGAATACCAATTTGTTCATTGAACAATTATTGAAGGAGTTGGAAGCCAATGACAAGATTTTGTCTCAGCCCAAACCTCGAGTATTAATTAAAGAGCTACTCGATACGAAGATTACCTATGTGGTACAGGTCTGGGTAGACAATGATAATTTCACCACAGTAAATTCTTTTATCTTCCTGAAAGCAAGAGAGATAAGCGATTCATTATAATCGCTTATTTCTGTTTTTTAACGGGCATCACAAAGTCTTTGAGGTAGTAAGGCTCAAAATAAGCGACATCTACAAAGTCTTGTGCGAGATATTTTTCATAACTCAAGGCAACCATTTCTTTGGCCGAAGGATAGGTAATCGTTTCGCAAAACACAAAATTTGGTGCGGTTAATACCGTTGCACATTTCATTGCACCATCCCCGATGAAGTAAACAGGTGTATCCCCTTTTAATTCGCTAAAAGAAGCCTCGTCAATCACTTTCGCTTCAATAGGCTTAACAAGATTCCTTTCGTGAGAAAAAGTGGCGCAAAACACCTCCATTCGCCTTGCATCGATCATCGGTATAATCCATCCGCTTTCTACTTGCAATTGTTTGGCTAAAATTTGAAGCGTATCCAACCCAATCATTGGAATATTCAATCCATAGCACAACCCTTTTACAGCAGAAACACCAATGCGCAATCCGGTATAAGACCCTGGGCCTTGACTTACTGCAATAGCCGATAAATCCTTCATACTCAACGCATGCTCTTGCAGCAATTCTTCAATAAATACATGCAGCTTTTCCGCATGTGAAAAATTTTCTTCTGCTACTTCTTTCGCACCTACAAGTGCTCCATCTACAGACAAAGAGACAGAACAATTCTTCGTTGCCGTCTCTATATTCAATAGTACAATCATTCTTTCGTTTCTTCTTTCTTTATCTTATCGTTGTGTTTCAAGGATTTACTCACTATCGAATAAGGACCTGTAATAATCACATCTCCTTTTTTCAATCCTTGAACAATTTCAATATTTTTATCATCTTGAATTCCCGTTTTGACAAAGCGCAATTGAGCAACTCCATTGGCTTCTACAAATACTGCTTCCTTTAATGCATCACTTGTCTGTACGGTTTTTGTATCTTTTTCCACAAGTGTATCACTCGGACTTCGCATCACCACAGCACTAATTGGAACTGCGATGACTTTGTTTTTTTCATGGGTTACAATATCTACCGCAGCTGTCATCCCTGGTCGAAAAGGCGAATAGTCTTCTAACTTGCCATCGAGCAAATCCTCATATGATTCGCGTAAAATCTTAATTTTCACCTTGAACGTAGTGACTTGATCTGCTGACAACGTCTGATTAGAAGCTGAATTCGAAATACTGGTTACAATTCCTTTAAATTCTTTTTTCAGAAAAGCATCTACGTCTATTTTCGTTTCATCTCCAACTTTGACTTTGACAATATCATTTTCATTGATGTTTACTTCCACTTCCATGCTGTTCAAATTCGCTACACGCAACAATTCCGTACCCGCCATTTGTTGAGTTCCCAATACGCGTTCTCCCAATTCCACATCCACACGAGAAATTGTCCCCGCACTAGGCGCATAAATCGTTGTTTTCAACAAATTTACCTTTGCTTCCTCTACCGCAGCTTTCGAGCTTTCAACGTTGTAAAAGGCTGAATTCTTATTGGCTTTTGCTACCTCATATGAACGCACCACTTGATCCCATTCAGAACCTGAAATCACCCCTTTATCATACAAGGTTTTATTTCGTGCATAAGAGGCTTTGGTTTCTTTGAGTTGAGCTTCTGCTTGTTCTAAACCTGCCTTACTCGTGGACAACATAGCGACCATACGATCTAAATTAGATTCATACAAATTGGGGTTAATCACCACCAACAAATCACCCTTATTGACTACTTGTCCTTCTTTGATTGGCAAATTTATGATTTCTCCAGAGACTTCTGGTGTTATTTTAATCTCAATTTCGGGTTGAATTTTTCCTGTACCCGATACGGTCTCTACTAAATTTATTTCATCAACTGCTGCTAGCTCAACAACCGTAGCTTCATCTTTAGCCGTAAAAACCTGCAGTAGAACAACACTTCCTAAAACAAGAACTAAACCAAGCAGTATATATTTTTTTTTCATAATTAATTTCTTTTAAACAACGGTAATCCAAAGTAATATTCGAGTATTCTATTCTTAAATATGTAATCGTATTTGGCTTTGAGCAAGTTAGATTGTGCCGTTACATATAAGTTTTGATTCTGATTAAGTTCAAAAATATTAATCAACCCTACCGCATAGCGTTCCCGAGCATATTCCAAAGATTTCTCGCGAGATTCAAGGGTTACTACACTAGCTTCATAGGTTTGAAAACTACTTTTGGTGTCTGTATACGCCTTGAAAACCAATTGTTCTAATTTCAATTCTTCGGCTTCTTTTTCATATTGCATTTGCGTTAACGCCAATTGATTGAGTTTTACTGTTTTTCTCGTTTTTAACCCATTGAAAATAGGAATAGACAAACTCAAACCAAAGGCTGAACTTTTGTTGTTGTCGATTTGTCGGAAGAAAGATTCAGGTCCTCCGTATACATTCATCATCCCTTGACGCATAACGCGTTGCCCTGAGCCTTCTACATACCCAATTGGTTCCGTACTTCCCGTAATTACACTTCCAACCACGCGATCCTGATACTGTACATTTGATCCAAAATTATAGAAACCTGTCAATTTAGGATAATAGGCCCCTTTACTAATTTGCACCTCTTTCTCTGCTAATTGTACATTGAGCTCTGCTGTTTTAATATTCGTTAAGGATTCAAAAGCACGCATAGCAATTTCTTCAGGTGAGTACAACATCAATTCAGAAGTTGTCACTTGATAGTCAGTGTCTTGCACATCAAATGTTTCATAGTCTCGAATTTGAAGCAACTGGGCTAAATTAAGTTTTGCAATAATCAGTTCATTTTCGGAGGCAATCAAACGCTGTCGAGAAGAAGCTACCGTAGCTTTGACATCGAGCAAATCTCCTGCCGGGACAGCCCCCGCATCTACCAGCACTTGTACCCGCCCCACTTCAGCTTCATCATAATCCAATTGCACTTGGTTGGTATGCATCAATTCCTTATTGAAAATAATCTGCAAATAGGAATTAATTACTGCCAAAGCGATATCTTCTTTGATTCTTTGGACTTGATACACTGCTGCTATATGCTCTAACCGCGATTTAGCCAATCGTTTTTGCTTTTGTAGCCCATTGAAAAGATCCACTCCCACACTCAAACCAACCGTAGATTCTTGTAGAGTACGTTGTCCAACAGTTCCTGTTTGAGGATCAAGTTGATCCACGAACGTCCAGGAGTGATTCGCACTTCCACTAACAACAGGTAAAAAGTCATAGCGGGCCATATCGACGGAAATCCCTTTACTTTGTTCACCAATTTCGATTTGCTTGACACTAATGTTGTGCTCGATAGCATACGTAATGCATTCATCCAATGTCCAACGCTTCTCTTGAGATACAGCTACTGTAGCCCAAAAGAAACACAAAGTTGAGATATAAACTTGATACAAATTCATTGAAAACTAATTATCTAAACAATCAGACGTGTATAGCCCCCAATTGTTACATTAAAGGTAATAAAAAAACCGCCTGCTTAGGCGGTTTACTATGCTGAAGTGAGCTTAGCTCTTTTTCTTTTTATACACTTTATAACTAAAATAGAGTGCAAATCCCACGAGTAAATACGGGAATATCATCAAGTAGACAATTCCATTATTTACTGCCTCGGCTTTTACCCCTCCATCTTCCGTTTCTAATACTGCTCTACACATAGCACATTGTGCAACCGTTGTTTGTGTAGCAGCTAACACAAAAAATACAACTAAAAATAAATACTTTTTCATAGCTATTAATTCACGTAATATGGAGAAATCATTACATACACAATCACCCCAGTTACGGCTACATAGAGCCACATGGGATACGTAATACGCGCCAATTTTTTATGGCGTTGATACGATCCTGAAATCCCGCGTACAAACGTAATCAAGACAAACGGAATAATGATAATAGACAAGAGAATATGTGAAATCAAGATAAAGAAATAGGTATAACGCATCCATCCTTCACCGCCGTACTTTGTTTCAATTGACGTCATATGATACGCCACATACATCGCTAAAAATGCAATAGAGCACGCAATACACAGCTTAATTAAACGCTCGTGTAAGACTTTATTTCCCTTTTTAATTGCTGCTACCGCCCAAACTAATAAAACGGCTGTAATACCATTAATTGTAGCGTAAATAGGGGGTAAAAAACTTAATGGTTGTACATCATAGCCTAACTTTTGTAAATTCACACCAAACAAGATTGCCACGACAACCGGAATAGCGATGGATAAAATCCAAATCCACTTGGTATATTTCTGCTCTAATTCTTTGTAATTTTCCATGTCTTATTCTTCTAACAATAGTTTAATATCCTCCTTGATCCATTTTACGCCATCATCTGATGTTCCATCATAGTACAAAATTGGGTTTCCTTGTTCATCTGTTCTACAACGGATATTACCTTCTTTATCAATCAAAGCGAATAAACCTGAATGTTCAAAACCACCAGGGGCCTCTGGGTTTACTCCTGTATACAAGTTGAATTTAGCTGCTAAATCATAAATATATGTAGCATCCCCAGTTAACATATGCCAGTAGGGAATCTTTACTCCTAACTCGGCAGCATGTTCGTGTAGGGCTTCTACCGTATCATTTTTCGGGTCAATAGTAATGGATGCAATTCCAAAATCCATGTGTGGACGGAAAGTATCTTGCAACTTCAACATATTCTGATTCATAATCGGACAAATTGTTGGGCAGTTAGCAAAGAAAAACTCCACTACATATACTTTCCCTTTATAACTCGCATTGTTGATGGTTTTGTTGTTCTGATCCACCAATTCAAATGAAGGAGCTTGTCCAATAACAAGTAGGTCTGATTTTTCGAACTTTTTAATAATTTTAGGCACCGCCCAGATGCCGAAGACTAAAACTACTAAAGAAATCCAGATATACGATTTATCTTTCATGATTACTCTGCCTTATTAATGCGTTTATACTGTTTTAATGCCAAGCGATATTCTGCCAAAACCACCTTCATATCGTCCATCATATCGTTGTGTAATTCTGCTGCTGAAATGGTTGAATATCCTTCTTTGTATTCCATTTCCCCTGCCTTATTTTTTCCTTTTCTTCCTCTTAGATTTTTATCCTTATCGATGATATACACTAACGTACTTGCTAAATCATCATCCAACTTACCAACCAATCCTAAACTGTTATAAAACGCCTGAATTTCTCCTGGTTCCAAAAAGAGATAGTTCCAATTGGACATATCCGAAATGGGGGTCAGATCTTCTACTACTTTTTTCGCTTCAGCTTCAGAACCTTTAGGCAAAATCATCACCAATTGAAAATCGTCAAAGTCTTTGTAGCGGTTATAGATTTTCTGATTGAGGTTAAACGCATCCCCACGGTCTTTATACAAATGAGCTCCTGGGAAGCCCACAACGGTAATACGTCCTTCTAAAACGGGTTGTTTACCCAAGGAAGTTTCTCCGATTGGCAATTCATTCACATTTTCGCTGATGATGGGTAATCGTTGAAATTGATTCACTCCAGTAGCGAAAAAGAGATACGCACAAATCGGCATAACAAAGAGCAAAACGAGTATGATATATTTTTTCACTTTACAATAAATTAAATAGCTAGACAAAAATAAAAAAAGGCGGTTAATAAACCGCCTTTTAAATTATAATAACTTATTAAAATATCCACTTATATTGTGCGTTTTGGAAAACTTCATATACGTAGTTTCCTTCAATCAGCACTAGCGTAATTAAATAAACACACAAGAATGATAAAACTCCTGCTACCGTCCATCTAAATGCTGTTTTCTCTTGCTCTAAGTGCATGAACGACCACATGATGTAGTACGCTTTCCAAATTGTTAAAACAATGAAGATATAATTTAACAAACTTAGACCAAAGATGTGTACGTGATGTATACTTTCTGGTTTAAAAATACCTAATACAACCTCTACAATAGTAATTGCTGATAGGATGAAAAACACTTTCCAGATTTTCTTTGCGTTTGAATGATGCGCTGTTGCTTCTGCTGCCATATCAATATTATTTTATACCATTAAACTAAATAGAAGAACGTAAATACGAACACCCATACTAAATCGACGAAGTGCCAATATAATCCTCCTTTTTCAACCATTTCGTATGATCCTCTTCTGTCGTACGTACCTAATAACACATTAAAGAAAATAATAATGTTGATTAAGATTCCTGTACAAACGTGGAATCCGTGGAAACCAGTAATGAAGAAAAAGAAATCAGCGAATGTTTTATGACCGTATTCGTTTCGGATTAGGTTTGCACCTTCTACCACTAATACAGCGTCTTTTAAACGCTCCACAGAAGCTTCTCTTGAAAGAATTTCTTTGTGTTTTGCGTCTGTTGTTTTTTGTGTACGAATTCTAATGTTTGGATTAGCGTCGAATCCTGCTTGAACTTCAGCTAAAGAGTACGTAGACTTTTTAGGTCCATTTACGAACCAAGTTGCGTTTGCTCTAGTTAATGTAGCATCGTTTTTATTTGGATCAGCAACGACAAAATCAGCTAAAGCGATTTGTTTTCCATCCTCTCCAACAAACTGTAGGATTGATCCACCTCTTGTTTCTACAGCTCCATATGAACCATTAATAAAGTTTTTCCATTCCCAAGCTTGTGATCCGATGAACACTAAACCACCTAAGATAGTTAAAAACATATACGTTGCCACCTTTTTTCTCTTCATTTGATGTCCTGCATCAACGGCTAATACCATTGTTACAGAGGAGAAAATAAGAATAAAGGTCATTAACGCCACGTAGTACATTGGTGCATCTACACCGTGTAAAAAAGGAAAGTGGTTAAACACCTCGTCTGCAATCGGCCAAGTATCCATAAACTTGTATCTTGTAAAACCGTATCCTACAAGGAATCCACAAAATGTTAATGAATCTGATAATATGAAGTACCACATCATCATTTTACCGTAGCTTACATTTAGAGGCCCTCTTGCATCGCCTCTTACTTCAGTAGCTTCTGTAGTAACTGTCGCTCCCATAAAAAGTTATTAGTTATAAAGTTCCCAAATTTAATTTAAATTTTCTATTTAAAGAATGTAAAAAACAAAAACAAATAAACCCAAAGTATATCTAAGAAATGCCAGAACCACGCACATAGCTGTAATCCAATGTATTGCTCAGCATTATACTTTTGTTTAAAATGATTATAAATTACTACTAGTAAAGAAATCATCCCTCCAAACAAGTGTGCAATATGCACAATTACAATGACATATAAAAATGAAGTTGTAATTGTACTCTCGCTTCCTGTAAAGAAGTAGCCTTCGCTAATTACTTGTCCAAAACCTTTGAATTGCAAAAAAACGAATAAGAGACCTAAAATCAAAGTAGAAACTAAATAAATCGTACTTCTTTTAACATTTCCCTCTTTCGTTGCCTTTAATGCGAGGTGCATCGTCAAGCTACTGATTACAATTGCAACGGTACTAATTGTAAAATCGATTGGCAAAACGAAATCTACGAGCCAATCTGGTCTTGACTTACTTACCACATAAGCACTGGTCAACCCGGCAAAAACCATGGCAATACTTCCAATGGCAAACAACAGCATTACTTTTAATGCTCTGCCTTTTTTCTCGTACTGTTCTTGCGCTATACTATTTTCCATATTTTCTTGTATAAACTATCGTAAAATTTTATCTAACACGTAAATGATTTGAATTAACGAAATATACGTTACACTTACTAACATTAACGAACGAGCGGCCTTATCCGTTCTTTTCTTGTATAGTTTTACGGCTGCCGTTAACATCCAAATTCCCGCTAGTAAAACTAAAACAGCTGCCACAGGAGTCAAGTACAATCGACCTGTCACATTAAACACTGGAAATATCGAAACGATGATTAACCAAATGGTATATAATATAATCTGTGTTAGCGTCTTGTTATCTTTTTTACCTGTTGGTAACATGGAGAACCCTCCTCTTTTATAGTCATCAAATAAGAACCATCCAATAGCCCAGAAGTGCGGGAACTGCCAAAAGAATTGGATTAAAAATAAGGTTCCTGCTTCAATACCAAAGTTATTGGTTTCTGCTACCCATCCCAACATAAATGGAATTGCACCAGGAAAAGCCCCAACAAATACCGATAAAGGTGTTATGGTTTTCAATGGTGTATAAACACTGGTGTATAAAAAGATAGAAATTGCACCAAACATAGCTGTTTTAGGGTTAATCGCATATAAAATAGCGATCCCTACAAGCGTTAAAATCACCGCCAAGATGAAGGCTGGTGTAGGCTTTACACGACCTGATGCAATTGGTCGATTTGCCGTGCGGTTCATTTTCGCATCTAACTCACGCTCAATAATTTGATTGTATACGTTAGAGGCTCCGACCATACAATACCCCCCTACTGCTAGGGCGAGAATGGTCATATAATTAATGCTTCTAATATCCGGAACAGCTAAAACATAACCTGCCAAAGTGGAAAACACTACGCTCAAGGCAAGTCCCATCTTAGTCATCTCTTTAAATTCCTTAAGGATAGAAACCGATTGTTTATTTTCAGAAGAAATATTCAAAGCTGTTTTCATTTGTTTTTAATGAGTTGCAAATATAATCCAATTTTTAGAACTATACCCATAAACCTACGTTAGAGCTTTGAATATTCACTTATTTTAATCTTTTAGTAATTTTCGGTCGTTCCCTTACCCTCAACAATCAATTTTGCCGAAGAAGTTCCCAATCTTTTAACGCCAAGAGCAATCATTTCGACAGCTGTTTCACGGTCGCGAATCCCACCTGCTGCTTTTACAGGGAGTGGTCCTGCGTTTTCTAGCATTAAAACTAAGGTATCTAGGGTTGCTCCATTAGGTTTTCCTCCTTCTGTTTGGTAAAAACCAGTGGATGACTTTACAAACACATGGTCGTAGTCTGTTTCTTTAAAATTACTCAATACGACATTTTTAATCAACGCCGTTAGCTTAATAATTTCAGTATTTGTCAAGGCAGCTACTTCAATAATCCACTTCACCACTTTTCCGTGATCTAAACCAAATTTCGTACACGCACGCACCTCTTCCTTCACGGTATCAATCTCACCTTTTTGGAACGCTTTATAGTCCACCACATAATCCAGTTCATCCACACCATCCTCAACGGCTTGTTGGGCTTCTTTTAGCTTAGCATCAAGTCCCCCTACTCCATGCGGAAAGTCAATCACCGTACCAATCAGCACCTTTGAATTGTTTTGATCCACTAGCGCTCGTCCATCTTTTACTTCTTCTGGTCGAATCATCGCTAATTTAAACTGCTCTTCAATTGCCTCTTGAATTAAAGCGGTCACCACTTTTTTATTATCTACAGCTGACAAACCGGCTTGTTCTGCGGTTTTCAAATAAGTAGAATCCATAAACTCTCTCAAATCTCTCATTGTTGTACGTACTTTAAATGAATAAAAAAAGCCCCAATCATGGGGCTCTATTTTTTTTATGCGTTGTTATAAGTAAACCAAATAAAATTCCAATCGCACTTCCCAGTGCATTGGCGATAGCATCCGCCCATTCTGCGCTTCGTGAATTGGTGAAAAAATATTGACTTAACTCTACTCCTCCCCCTAAGAACGTTGCAATAGTAAAGATAACTATTCCTGTTCTGATATGCGACTTTTTATCCTTATTTTTTTTGTTTGCAAACAAAAACCATAGAATGGAAAAAACAAAATAAAAAGTAAAATGTGCAATCTTATCCTTATTCGGAATATTGAAGAATGACGTTTTAGGTATAGCAGAAGCTTCCGCGAGACAGGCATATAAAATAAACCCTGTCCACAGTGCTGCTAAAATAAAATATACCTTACGCGCCAATTAATTCTTTATATGCTGCATCTGACAACAAAGTATCTACTTCACTTAAATCAGAAACTTTAATTTTAATCATCCATCCAGCTCCATAAGGATCTTGGTTTACCAATTCTGGCTCAGTTTCTAACCCTTCGTTGAATTCAATTACCTCACCTGACAAAGGCAAGAACAAATCTGAAACTGTTTTCACCGCTTCAACTGTACCAAAAACTTCATCTTTATCTAAAGTTTGGTCTAAGGTTTCAACTTCAACATATACAATATCTCCTAACTCTCTTTGAGCGAAATCTGTAATACCTACTGTAGCGATATCACCTTCGATAGCTACCCATTCGTGGTCTTTTGTGTACTTTAAATTAGCTGGTAAATTCATTTTGTATTTATTTTTTAGCAAATGTATAATAAACTTATGTATTTCGAAACAAATTCAACTAATTTCCGAAACTATATCGCATAGTTAATCCAGTGCGAATATTTGTAATCGGATACATGGTTGAAATCACGGCTTTTGAGAAGGAATGATCGTAGAAGAAGATAGCGGTTAAATTCTTACTCAACATATAATCAGCTGTAATCAATAGCTTCCACATATCCTGTCCTCCCCCTACTTGGTTGTTGTTGTAATCCAAATAGCGCACAATCGTTTCTCGTTTACTCAACGTCAAATCGACCTTGATATTGATATCACTTTCAATACGTCCTCCCATTCCATTGTTAGCATACATGGAATTAAATCCAACATTTTTAATGCGGTATCCCAATCCGATCACATAATCATTACCTGTAGTTTCCGTCAAGAGGTTGTTGTCAAAGCTCAACGCCAACGTTCTATCTTTTCGGATTTCCGCTAAGATTTTAATTGCTGAATTCGTTTCTAAATCGAAGCGAATTAGCGGATTAAATTGCTCAGTTAAAATTGCATTATTCACTACCGTTTTAGCGGGATAATTTCCGTACTGATTTACTTCATCTGGCTTATCATAGTATTCAAAATTCGAACTAAACGACCCCAAGGCATAAGTTGCTGTATACCCGTGATGAATAGAGAAACGTCTGAATTTGCTCTTAATCCAAGGAATGCGCATTAATCCCGTATAACGCATATTCCAGTTTGGCAACGGAATATCTCTAAACATACTCGTCGATACTTTTTCGGCTCCTTTGCCTGTATAAGCTGCTAAGAAAGAAGGTAACAGTACTTCTTGACTACCTTTGCTATATCCAATTGGGAACCCTTCTTGGTCTAAATTATTCGGATCATTAATATCTATTCCCCTTGCTGTTGCCAAGCGGTTTGCCACAATTAATCGGTTGTCTTTCATACGCTCAAAAGCCTCAGAATACTCTAGTGAATTACTCGAGAAAGCACTGCTCAACATAATCGTAGAAATACTGAAGTTCCCATAACTATAGGGGGACTGTGACTGATATTGGTTGTCAATTACCTGGAATTGCTCTGCATAGTTTTCGGATTTCATTCTTCTACCGGTCACATCAATGGTTAAATCTGGAATAGGACTTACACTAGCCGTAAAGTTTAACGTCTTGTTTGATACTTCTGTATACTCTTGGTTAAACTCGGGGAAGTTAGTTAAATAGCCACTATTGGCCGCTTGATAACGTACATCCGCTTGATCTCCAAAGACAAATCCCATGGTTGGTTTAGACGTTCCGAAGAAACCGACACTCGGCATAAATCCAGGCAAAACAGTTCCGCTATTTTCAGCATAATTAATCTGAATTGTTTTTACCGAAGTCAATAATCCAACTGCATAATCGCGTAAAGTTCCACCTATTGAACTACCGTCATTTTCTTTATTTTGCACCACTTTTTGCCCTGGTACAATAGCTGCTTTTTTGGCAGGAGTTTTTTTCGCTGTATTTCGCTTTACAAGTCCAACATAGCGATAAAGCGTTTCTAAACTAAACGTTGTATTCAACTGTTGATTTCTCGAGTTTTGAATCGTATTTCCTAAATTATAATCCATCCCCTCGAACTCAATTTGACTGAACGCATCTGAAGCCCTTTGCCAGTTATACGTTCCTGTATAGGCATAAGTAGAGCGCACAAAGGCTAAAAATGGAATTTTATTCAGCGGTAAATCATAGTTCAGCGTAAACTGTTGCGTAAATTGATTTGGTTCTCCAATATTAAAATAATCATCCCAAATCGTGCTATTTTCAATCACATTAAACTGGCTATCGTAATAATTTCGAACAATATTATTACTTCCTCCCACATAATTTAAACGCAGTGATTTCGTCAAATCAAAGTTAAAACCATAGTTGTAATTGAAATAGTAATTTCGTCTGTACAGTGGATCCAAACCAATTCCTTCTACATCAATCAAACGGAATTGCTGCTTGTTGTATTGACGCATAATATTACTGCTAAACATGATATTAGACGGTACATAATTGAAGTTAAAGTCTTTTAACACTTGCCAATAGCGCCCTTTCATAAAGTCTACTTTTTTGAAAGGTTCTACGGGTTTAGCTTCAAAACTATAGGCATAGTCCAAAGCTGAACGCGTTTGTTGGTCGATCATCGATTCCACCTCAAAATCGTGGTGAATCACTTCGTTATAGGAATGAGAAAGCGTAATATTTTCGATGTCGTAAATTCGCTTTTTACTCTCTGGGTTTTTCTGTTTATTCACCCCAATAAAGTTGATACTTCTTCGCTTGGTGTAATCTGTAGCGCGTTTTTCAATATCATCTGCCATAGCCGAAGAACCCGCCACCGATTTCATTGTTTTTAATTTAACATCAGGGTTCGCTGGGTCAAATTCAGGCGTAATAAATTCTTCACTAATGGCATAGTTAAACGGCAAATTAATGCGCCAGTTCTTTGGCAATAGTTGTCCTAAATTGACATTTGTAACAATACTGTAGGATTTAAAATCTTCTTTACTTCTTTGGTTTGGTCCTTGTTCTAATCCTCCAAATCCGATGGTGCGTTTTGTACCAGTAGCTGAGATATTCGCGAAGTCGGCTAAATTAGCATCCACACTTAAAGTGGCTGCCCATCCACCTTTGTTATCCATGTCTGACATTCTCAATTCGTCAAACCAAAATTCTCCAGCTAAATCACCTGTAGCTCCATAGCGATCTAAGTCGTTGCGCAATCCAATCATGATGACGCGAACATTTCCAAAGTTTGGATTTCCTTTAATCCCGTAACGCAATTTATTTGGACGACTTGCCCCGCCCGATAATTCTTCTTCCTCTTTAAAGAAAATATCAGTTAAGCGCTCTTGTTGCCCCACTTCATTCATAAAGAGCACTTTCAACTTAGTCAAAAGTTCCAACTGAAGTTCTAATTCATTCGCTTCAGGCCAAATCAAATCCGGATTAGCTTCTCCAAAATTGGTCACCTTCAACGGAATTTCCACTTGGTAAAAGTTATCTGTAATATCTGTTCCCAAACGAATAAAAGCGACCATTTCATCATCGCGCAAACGCATCGTACTATTTTCTAAAGCTTCCGCATGGATAAACATACGCAACTTGTTGTAGCGACGAAGATCTAAATTAAAATTTTTATAGACACCCCTTGAATCCCCAGGCGCTAATCCATCTGGTGTTTTTCCAGGTTCAACTGGATATACCTTTAACGATAAGGATTGTTCATTTTGTGAAACCACCGTATTGTTTACATAGTATTGCTCGCGTTTCACTCCTGGCGGAATTACATACGGAATTGGTTTTCTATCGTAATTATCTTGAATCCCCACAGAAGTTACATCAAAACCAGTATTCGGTCTCAAAGGCAGTGGGTTATTGTCTTTGTCATTTTGCAAACTCGCGTTGTATCTTCTCCAATCCGAACGCACTAAATCCAAGCTTCCAAAACGCAGGGTAATCTCACTTTCGAATCCCGTTAAGTACATACGCATAAAACGCATCGAACGAAAATCATCAATCATACCGATTTTCTTTCCATTTTCATCAATCGGTACTTTGTATTGCACCCAGCGTACAGGTGATACTGATCCATCCGCCAATTGAACTGTTGTATTTCGAATATCAGTCACGTAATTTTCTCCTACAGCTGGATTAGCCTTGATTTTTACGGCATACTCAAAGTAAGCGTCAATGGTATTCATGGTATTATCCCCATCAATATCCTCTGCATCTGGTTGGTTGTTCCCACCTCTTGTTCCTGAAGTTGGAGAGTTTCCTTCTGTTCCATTATAGTTTTTATAACGTTCTAGAATACTCCCTTCTGCATCGAGGTAGTGTACGAAATTATCTGCCGCAGGATCATTAAATCCTGCAAAATCAGCAAATTTCACGCGTTCTTCATCATCACTTAACCCATCCAACCCAACATCTTGTAGTCTTCTGCTTTCCGCATTAACATCAAACGCATAAATTAACGAAGGCGCAGCTGGCACTTTTCCCCACAACGTTTCTATTGTTGCTACAGTACTTCCCACTGCTGGCAACCCATTTTCATACTGTTTGTATCCGTCGCGTAAAATATCTTCTGAAATGAAACCAAAGTTCAATCGCAACTCTCCATTATTTCGCTCTGGCAACACATCATTCGATCGTCCTACATACGGGTCTAATACCCAAAATTCGACAAATTCAATATTTGCTTGTTCAAAGTTGGTTGTTGCTAATCCTCTCATCACCCCTCCCCAATTTTTACGTGGTGATTTGGATTTTAACGATTGCAAGAATTCAGGGTTAAAGTTATACGGACCACGCTCTTCAGGATAGAAAGACATATCTAACGTTGTTACAACGCGACTCTCTCCATAAGCGATATCCTTCGTAGCAAATAATTCCTCACTGTAAATTCTACGGGTACGGTTCGACGACATATCTGCTTCTCCCACGCCATTTGGTTTTGCTCCTACATAAAACGTAGGATCAATAGTATACCAAGCTAATTTTCCTCTTCGGAATCCATCTTCCAAAGAATGGGGTAAGTTATTCGGATCCTCATAGGTATTAGCATCTTTCTTAAAGAAGCCTACAGGCGTACTTGATAATTTCCATGCTAAAGGCGATCGAATATCGATACGTGATTGTGCTCCTTCAAAATCGTCAATATACACCGTTGCTTCTCCATTCATTTCATCATTCTTGGAAGCCCCTGGTTGCAAGTAAGCAAACTCCCCTCTCACTGACACACGAGATTCGACATCCGTATCAATATTAGGCAGTTTATTCACTATACGCGTCAAGAAAGGTACTTCTGTCGAATACTGCATATTGAATCCCCAAATGGTATTATTTACCGATTCTTGTCCATACATGGATTTATGCGTCATTGGTTTTTCGGATAAACGCAAAAAGGTACCCCCAATTTTAAAGTCTTTATTAAATTGGTGATCAATATTTAAACCAAAAAAGCGCTTGGTTTGTTGACCAAACATGGTATTATTTTCTACTGAAATATTAATTGGTGTATTTGAAGCCAATAAAGCCTCGTCGAGAATCATTACACGTCCACCGGTATAATCTACGGTATAATCTACCCCCTCTGTCAGAACCCTTCCTCCTGCATTCACCACCACGGATCCTGGAGCAATATTAAAAGCACCAATTGGAATTCCCTGTCCACTTACACTCGAGTACTTTCCTTTTAATTGAAATTTATTCTTGCTACTTTGGTTTCGGATTGCTGACGATTTTGTATTAGAATATAATTCGCGGAATACATATTTCTTTTGGTTCGCGTTATAAGATGCCGAAACATCGTAATCCTCATCCATTTTATTCTTCAACTTGTCAAATAAATATGCTCCAAAAGGTTCTGCTGTAGTAAAGATAATTCGGCCATTTACCGCATCAATGGTAATTCCATCAAAAGTATTGCTGTTGTATTGATTTTGATTGGAGTTATTACCATATCCACCTCCGTAAGAATTATTCCCTCCATATCCATTGTTGTTATTTCCAAAACTACCCGTTGCAGGATCTAGTCCGTTGGTCGCACTTCCTTGTGCGAGGTAATCAAAGAAACCATCTCCTCCATTCTGTGGATTATTAGATGAATCTAAACGATCTAGGTGAAATACTTTCAATAGAGGTGTGCGTTCTACTCCTTCTGGCAAAGGTAAATCACCTGCCTGACTGATGTAATTCAGTGGACTTGGATCGGTATATAATAAGTTAAATCGAAATTTATCTTGTGAGATATTCATGGCATTGGGAATTTGATAAATATTCTTCATCATCAAATTCCACACGGGTGCACTGGTCAAAGTTAAGGAGCTCTTCAACATTTTGACAACCAGCGCTTGTGCTAAAGGTACTTGAGCGTCTGGATCCGTTTGACCAGGAATATTGGTTTCCACATTAGAGCTTCCGCCATCCGTACCAAATTCACCTACCTGATACACTTTGTCACCAATGGTATATTGGAAAGCTACCCCTAAGACCTCGTCATTAGACAAGCGTTGCTGAAGGGAAATATATCCTAATTGTGGGTGAAAGGTAAATTCATTTGGGCTTAATTTACGAGCACTTTCCAAACGGGCATAATCCAATCCTTCTTGTACATTGTTTGTAAATCCACTTCCTCCAATACCTGGAGTACGGATAGAAGACGTTAAATAGTTACTACCTATCTTTCCTGGATCATACTGGTTATTCTTATTATCCGTTGGTGCATCTATTGTTTTATTCAATACAAAAAGTGCTGGATCAACGCGAGGTGAAAAGAGTTTTTCATTTTTAACATTGCGCAGAAAACCTTCTCCTAAATCTTGGATAGCTACGATATTTCGGAGGTTATTATTGGTTTGACTCACGCGATTATAGCGATTGGTCACCCATACTTCTACGCGGGTAATACGTACCCGTGAATTGATATAGGGATAGTTTTTTAACGCTTCATCATACTTACTTCTAAAGTATTGGGATAAGAAGAAGTGTCGATCTTCATCGTAATCTAAGGCATATAATTCAAAATCCTCCAACATCCCACCTCCTTCAGCATTCACTGAAGTCGTTTGTGATTTTTGTTCAGAGAAAACACCTGTAATAGTTGTTTTACCAAACTTAAGTTCTGTTTTCACCCCGAACAAGCTTTGAGCGCCGCGAATTAAAGAACCACTAATCGGCATACTCACGTTCCCCACTTCTACTTTTTGTACGATATCATCTTCATCTGGGGCATACTCTAACTTCATGATATTTTGGAAGTCAAAACTCGCTTGCGTATCATAATTGGCATTTACGGCTAATCGCGTTCCTACCATTCCTTGTAATCCCATACTAATACGCTGATCGAAATCAAAAGTTGTCGATTTTCGATTGCGACTAGACGTCAAAGGATTTTCCTGCTTGGTATGGCGAATTCCCATATCGAACTCTACCGAACCTGAGGGTCTTACATCAATTTCATTGGATCCGAAAATACCAGAGAACAACTTTGAGTTGACGTAGTAGCGCGGCAACATATCGCGTTGGGCTTGTTCATCCTCAAGGGTTCCATTAACGGCATTGAATTTCTGAGAAAAATAGCGACGCATTTCAGCGCGTAGCAGGATTTTCTCATATTCTTGACGCGTTAAGATCAAAGGTAGACTCAGGTTAAAATCACTCACCACTTTGGTGTAGTAATATTGATCCGTTAAGGGATCATAGCTATACGATTCTTTGATAATTTCGGGATCTGGCAAGTTGACCGTACCAATATCATAAGCAGGTTGTGGAATTGAATCATTCGGTTGATTCAATGCACCATTTTGTGCCATACCGCTCCAGGTACTACACCAAACAAAAAGGAAACACAACGCCAACTTCCGGTGAAAAACAAAGAAATCTCCCAAGACTTACAACTTTTTTAGTGCTTGTTTTATTATATCTTCTACAGAGGCTTCAGGATTAGCTTTTAAAATAGAATCCACTACTTTTTCTGCTGTTTTACGCACAAAACCAAGTACCTCTAAAGCAGATAACGCTTCATCGGCATTTGTATTGTTAACGGTTAGTAAAACTTCATCAATATTGTACAGCTTCAGTACTTTTTCCTGTAAGTCTAAAATAATGCGTTGCGCCGTTTTTGCGCCGATTCCCTTAATACGTTGAATGCTTTTTGCATCTGCATTAGCAATCATTTGTAACAATTCCTTAGGGATGGTTGAGGATAAAATATTTCGGGCGGTATTTCCACCTACTCCCGAGACAGAGATTAAAAGTTTGAATAACTCACGCTCCACCTTATCGATAAACCCGAATAGTGTATGTGCGTCATCTTTGATTTGAAGAAAGGTATACAACCTTAAGTTCTCACTGCTACCAATCTGAGCATAGGTATACAATGAGATATTTATTTGGTACCCCACCCCGTGACAATCAATAATCACTTCGGTAGCTGTTTTTTCAATTAATCTTCCTTGAATTTGCGCAATCATACAATTTAATTTTCATCAAAAATAGTAAATAATTTTAACTATTTACTAACATTCTGAAACGCAAACCAAGGAAGATTCTTGTTTTTATTTTTTTATTTTTTCTTGCGACTTTCTCTCACTTGAGCGTCTACCACTGCAACTGCCGTCATATTGACCATTTCATCAACGCTTGCACCCAATTGGAAGATATGAACCGCTTTTTCTAGCCCCATAATAATAGGACCAATAGAAGTTGCTTTATTCAATTCTTTCAACATTTTATAAGTAATATTCGCTGAATCTAAATTAGGAAACACCAAAGTATTTACTTTTTTATTGACTAACTTAGAAAACGGAAATTTGGATTTTAACATTTCGTTATTCAAGGCAAAGTCCATTTGAATTTCACCATCGACAATCATTTCTGGGTAATGCTCGTGTAAAATTTTCACTGCTTCTTTTACTTTGGTAGGAGAAGCATGTTCTGCCGAACCGAAATTGGTGTACGACAACATCGCAATGACAGGATCTAACCCAAACAGTTTCACTGTTTTCTCTACCATCACGGCGATTTTAGCCAGCTCTTCTGCTGTTGGATTTGGATTAATTGCTGTATCTGCGAGGAACATCGGACCTCTCTTGGTCATCATCAGATTTGCTGTTGCAATTTTATCTACCCCTTGAGCTCTAGGAATAAGCTCTAAAATTGGTTTTACTACCGTAGGATAGCTGCGAGAATATCCCGTTACCAATACATCTGCTTGTCCAGTGTTGACTAACATAGCGGCAAAATAATTGCGTTCACGCATCAATTTAGACGCTTCGTATTGTGTAATTCCCTTGCGTTGTCTTGTCTTCCAATATAAATCAGCAAATTCAGCTCTGCGCTCTTTCTCGATTTCTGCTTTTGGATCGATGATTTCAACATCTGCATGGAATTCAATTTCTTGTTTTAATTCCAAGATGGTTTCCTTGTCTCCCAATAAAATTGGAATAGCGATTCCCTCTTCATAAGCGATTTGAGCGGCTTTCAATACATCCAAGTGATCTGCTTCTGCATAGACCACGCGTTTTGCATCGATTTTAGCGCGATTGAACAACATACGTACCAATTTGTTATCTGAGCCCATGCGTTCTTCTAACTCTTGTTTGTATTTGTCCCAATCCGTAATTGGCGCTTCTGCTAACCCAGAGTCCATTGCTGCTTTTGCTACTGCAGGTGGCACAACAGCAATTAAACGCGGATCAAATGGTTTTGGAATGATATACTCGCGGCCAAAACTCAATTTTGTTTCTCCGTAAGCGATATTTACTTGCTCTGGCACCGGTTCTTTTGCTAATTTAGCCAAAGCAACTACCGCTGCCATTTTCATTTCTTCGTTGATCTTTGTCGAACGAACATCTAAGGCTCCTCTAAAAATATAAGGAAATCCCAATACATTATTCACTTGGTTTGGATAATCCGAACGACCAGTAGCCATAATCACATCCTTACGCGTTTGTACCGCTAAGTTGTAATCAATCTCTGGTTTTGGATTTGCCATGGCAAATACTATTGGATTCTCTGCCATTCCTAACAACATTTCAGGGGTAACCACATCAGCTGTCGAAAGTCCAATGAACACATCACTGCCTTTCATCGCGTCCAGAAGAGAAATATCGTAATCTACTGCAAATTCCCGTTGCATATCCGAAATACGATCATCGTTTTTCTTCAATACTCCTTTACTATTGAACATCAAGATATTTTCTTGCTTCACCCCAAAGGCAACATATAAATTCGCACAAGCGATTGCTGCTGAACCCGCTCCAGAAACAACCATCTTCACGTCCTCAATTTTCTTTCCAGCTAGTTCTAAGGCATTCAACAAAGCTGCTGCAGAAATAATCGCCGTTCCGTGTTGATCATCGTGCATCACAGGAATATTCAATTCCTCTTTTAATCTGCGCTCGATTTCAAATGATTCTGGGGCTTTGATGTCTTCTAAGTTGATTCCTCCAAAAGTGGGTGCAATGTTTTTTACCGTTTCGATGAAGGCATCAATATCTGTAGTATCCACCTCAATATCAAATACGTCAATATCAGCAAAAATCTTAAATAAAAGACCTTTTCCTTCCATGACAGGTTTTGATGCCTCGGGGCCAATATTTCCTAAGCCTAAAACAGCAGTACCATTCGATATAACAGCTACTAAGTTTCCTTTTGCTGTATACTTATACACATTATTTACATCTTTGGCAATTTCTAAACATGGCTCTGCTACACCAGGTGAGTAGGCCAATGCTAAATCTCTTTGAGAAGAGTATTTTTTTGTAGGTACGACTTGAATTTTTCCAGGTGTTGGTTTTGCGTGATATAACAACGCTTCCCTACGTAAGCTTTCTTTATTCATAAAAATACGTTTAACCGAATAAACAAAGTTACCTTTTTTTAAAGATAATTTATTGTTAGAATTTTATTCCTTCAAAAATTTAATATTCCGCACTAATCCTGTATACTTTGTTCTTTTTACTGCGGATTTTTTAAAGATATCATTAAAAACCTCATTAGTAAGTTCTTTCCACTCCTTGTCCGAATAGTTCATTAACGCCTCATTAGGAGTAAATCGAGGTTCGTTATGAGGCTTAGAAAAGCGATTCCACGGACAAACGTCCTGACAAACGTCACAACCGTACATCCAATTGTCAAATTGGCCTGCAAATTCCTTAGGGATATCGTCTTTTAATTCAATGGTAAAATACGAAATACACTTCGATCCATTGACAATATAAGCACTTTCAATCGCACCTGTTGGACAAGCATCGATGCATCGCGTACACTTTCCACAATGGTCTGTGGTAGCTCCATCGGATTCCAGCTCTAAGTCAATGATTAGTTCAGCAATAAAGAAAAAGGAACCGACTTGTTTAGAGATGAGATTGCTATTTTTTCCGATCCACCCCAAGCCACTTTTAGCTGCCCAGGCTTTGTCCAAAACGGGAGCTGAATCAACAAAAGCACGGCCATCAACTGCTCCAATATTTTCATGTATAAAATAAAGTAACTCTTTTAATTTATCTTTGACTACATAGTGGTAGTCTTCACCATAGGCGTATTTTGAGATTTTAAATGTTCCTTCAGGCTGTTTTTCTTCGGGATAATAATTAAACAACAAGGACACCACACTCTTTGCACCTTCTACCAATAGCGTGGGATTTAAGCGCTTATCAAAGTGATTTTCCATATACTGCATGCTGCCATGCATATTGGCGTTCAACCATTGTTCTAATCGCGGGGCTTCTGTTTCTAAGAAACCCGCTTCAGAAATACCACAGGACAGGAATCCCAAACGCTTGGCTTCGGCTTTTATCAGCGCGGCATAGTGGGATTTTTTATCCATACGTTGTTACAAATCAAATAGTCCTCCTACGGATTTAGTACGTCCAAGGTGTTTAAAAGCTAATTCTGTTGCTTCACGTCCACGAGGGGTTCGAATGATAAATCCTTCTTGAATTAGGTAAGGTTCATACACTTCTTCTAAGGTTTCTGCATTTTCAGATACTGCTGTAGCCAGCGTTGATAAGCCCACGGGACCGCCTTTGAATTTATCAATAATGGTGGAGAGGATTTTGTTGTCCATCTCATCCAATCCACGGGCATCCACATGGAGTGCATTTAAGGCGTATTTAGAGATTTCTACATCAATACTACCATTGCCCTTAATTTGTGCAAAATCACGCACTCTACGCAGTAATGCGTTGGCGATACGCGGTGTTCCACGACTGCGTCCTGCAATCTCGATCGCCGCCTCTAAATCAATAGGCACATTGAGGATTGACGCACTGCGCTCGATAATGGTTGCTAGTAATTCTTTGGAATAGTACTGCAGGCGGCTTTGAATTCCAAAACGCGCACGCATCGGTGCCGTAAGTAAACCCGAACGCGTGGTAGCACCAACCAAAGTAAACGGGTTAAGGTGAATTTGAACCGAGCGTGCATTTGGCCCAGATTCAATCATAATATCAATCTTAAAGTCTTCCATAGCTGAGTAAAGATACTCCTCTACAATAGGGCTTAAACGGTGAATCTCGTCAATAAAGAGCACATCGCGTTCTTCCAAATTCGTCAACAATCCTGCTAAGTCACCAGGCTTATCCAATACAGGACCAGATGTAATTTTGATTCCTACATTTAATTCATTCGCCAAAATATTCGCTAAGGTAGTTTTACCCAATCCTGGAGGTCCATGAAATAAAGCGTGATCCAAAGCTTCACCACGCTGGTTTGCTGCGGCCACAAATATTTTTAAGTTTTCCAAAACACCATCCTGCCCTGCAAAATCATCAAAGGATAGCGGTCTCAATTTTTTTTCAACGTCAAATTCCTCTTGGTTGAAATGCTTGGTCGTAGGATCTAAATGCTCGTTCATGAAACAAAGATAAATGAAAAAAAGGGATACAAAAAAACGCCATTCAAAAATGAATGGCGTTTTTGTATCTAAACTAAAATTAATTCTAGTGGTGTAATTGCTCCTCACCTTCAACATAAGGCATGGTTTGAGGCGCATAATCTTCTGGTAATCCAGGTTTACTGTAGTCATAAGGCCATCTGTAAACAACTGGTAACTCACCAGGCCAGTTTCCGTGGATGTGTTCTACTGGAGTAGTCCACTCTAAACTGTTTGATCTCCAAGGGTTTTGAGGCGCTTTCTTACCGTAGAAAATACTAACGAAGAAGTTCCATAAGAACACCAATTGGAAAGCCGATCCTACTAAAGCAAACACAGTAATTAAAACGTTCACATCATAGAACTCGTCAAATAATGGGAAAGCTGTGTTTGAGTAGTAACGACGAGGTAAACCTGCTAATCCGATGAAGTGCATTGGGAAGAATACTCCATACGCACACACTGCAGTTACCCAGAAATGAATATAACCTAAGTTTTTATTCATCATTCTACCGAACATTTTAGGGAACCAGTGGTAAATACCAGCGAACATTCCGTAAAGCGCAGAGATACCCATTACTAAGTGGAAGTGAGCAATAACGAAATACGTATCGTGAACGTTGATATCTAGTGTTGAATCTCCTAAGATAATTCCAGTTAAACCTCCTGTGATGAATGTCGAAACGAATCCAATACAGAATAACATGGCAGGGTTCATTTGAATATTACCACTCCAAATTGTCGTGATATAGTTGAACGCTTTTACTGCCGATGGAATTGCAATCAATAACGTGGTAAAGGTAAACACAGATCCCAAGAACGGGTTCATACCCGAAACGAACATGTGGTGTCCCCAAACGATTGTTGATAAAAATGCAATACCTAAGATTGAAGCAATCATCGCACGGTATCCGAAGATAGGTTTACGCGCAGAAGTTGCGATAATTTCAGAAGTAATACCCATTGCAGGTAAGATTACGATATATACCTCAGGGTGTCCTAAGAACCAGAATAAGTGTTCGTATAATACTGGTGAACCTCCTTGGTAGTGTAAAACTTCCCCAGCTAAATAAATATCTGACAAGAAGAATGAAGTACCGAAACTTCTATCGAAAATCAATAATAAGGCAGCTGATAAAAGAACTGGGAACGATACAATACCGATGATAGCTGTAACGAATAACGCCCAAACCGTCAATGGCATTCTAGTCATTGTCATTCCTTTCGTTCTCAAGTTTACTACAGTTGCAACGTAGTTTAATGAACCCATTGTTGACGAAACGATGAAAATAGCCATCGCAATTAACCAAAGTGTCATTCCCATACCTGATCCAGGGATTGCTTGTGGTAGTGCACTCAACGGAGGATAAATTGTCCATCCAGAAGAAGCAGGTCCACCTTCTACGAATAATGAAAGAACCATTAATACAGCAGAAACAAAGAAGAACCAGTATGATAACATGTTCATAAATCCTGAAGCCATATCACGGGCTCCAATTTGCAACGGAATAAGTAAGTTTGAGAATGTACCACTTAAACCTGCTGTCAATACGAAAAATACCATGATTGTTCCGTGCATCGTTACCAAAGCAAGGTAGATATCATTTCGCATTACTCCATCAGGAGCCATTTTATCTCCTAGTAACCATTTGAATACTTGAAAAGATTCTTCTGGCCACGCGATTTGCATTCTAAATAAAAGGGACATTACAATCCCAATGATTCCCATAATAATACCTGTAATCAAGTATTGTTTAGCAATCATCTTGTGATCTAAACTAAATACGTATTTAGTAAAGAAATTTCCTTTATCGTGATGATCGTGATCGTGATCATTAATTATTTCGTGTCCTATTGCTGACATAGTATAAGTTTTAATTAAATGCGTGAATTATTGTACTACTTGAGCGATAGCTTCCGTTTCTACTGCTTCAGAAACAGCTTCTGTCTCTTCTGCTGGCGTAGTTACTTCTTCCTCTTTAGCACCATTTTCAGCAGCTACTTGTTCTGCTAAAGTTGGTAACTCTTTTAACCAAGCCTTGAATTCTTCCTCTTTAGAAACTACAACTTTAATTTGCATATTGTAGTGAGAAGCTCCACAAATTTTGTTACATAATAATAAGTAATCAAAAGTATAAGGATCTAAAGCTTCGTGACCTTCCGCGATTAACTTTTGGCTTCTTTCCGCTCTAATATTATTAATATTATTCACTTTGCTAACAATTCCTTCACGTGTTCTCATATCTTCAGTTGTTACGCTAGGAACAAAAGCGAATTGAGTAACCATACCTGGCACACAGTTCATTTGCGCTCTAAAGTGAGGCAAATAAGCCGAGTGTAAAACGTCTTGTGATCTAAATTTTAAAACAACTTTCTTTCCAACTGGTAAGTGAAGTTCTTTTGCCATTTTATCATCTTGTGCGTTAGGGTCAGCCATATCTACACCTACTACGTTTACGCCTTTAATAAAACGCACGTTTGCTTTTCCTAATGTATTGTCTTCACCAGAATAACGTACATCCCATCCGAATTGTTTTGCGTACACTTCGATATTGATTACTTCTTCTTCTTCGTCTACAAACATAATATCATTCCAAGCGAATAATCCATAAAGGATTAAACCAGTTAAGGTAATAGTTGGAATGATCGTCCAAGCTGCCTCTAACTTATCATTATCAGAAAAATATCTTGCCTTTCTCCCTTTTACTCCACGTCCTTTAAATGCAAAGTAGTGTAATAAAAACTGTGTTACAATTTGAACGAAGAAAATCAATCCCATTGAAATCCACATCAAATTATCCACTGTATTTCCGTGTTCAGAAGCTGAATCACTCATTAAAGGGAAGCTTCCATATTCTACCAAACAAAAGATGGTAAAAACATAGATGAAAGCTAAGAATGCGAAAGTAATATAACCGTGTATGTTGTTATCTTTTGCATTTGCTACTTGAGATGAATAGTCATCCGGACCTGATCCTACTTGCGTTAGATCAAATATCTTTGTCAATTGCCAAATTGCAATTCCCAATAATACAACTATCGCTACTATTAATAAACTAGTCATTGGTTTATTTTTAATTATTAATAATGAAAATGTTTACTCTCTTCAATTAGCGGGTTGTTCTTAGCTAATAATGGAGCTTTAGAAATTGCTGTAAATCCAACATAGATAAACAATCCGATGAAGAACATTAACGCTGCAATTTCAGGAACCCCGATAAACCAAGATCCACCAACTGTACCCGGACTGATCATAATAAAGAAGTCTAAATAGTGACCTACGATAATACAAGTACCAGCCATAACCACAATCCAAGATAGACGTTTGAAATCTGTGTTGATTAACAATAATAATGGCAACACAAAGTTCAATACTAACATACCAAAGAATGGCAAGTTATACTCTTGAATTCTGAAGATGAAGTACGTTACCTCCTCTGGAATGTTCGAGTACCACTGTAACATGAACTGAGAGAACCAAAGATAAGTCCAGAAAATACTTAAACCAAACATAAATTTAGCTAAATCGTGAATATGACTTGTATTCACAAATTCTAGATATCCTTTTCCTTTCAAGTATAAGGTTGTAAATGCGATTGTCGTAATACCAGTTACAAAGAAACTAGCGAATACATACCATCCGAATAAAGTACTGTACCAGTGCGTATCGATGGACATGATCCAGTCCCAAGAAGCCATTGATTCCGTAACGATAAAGAAAGCTAAGAAACCAGCAGACGCTTTGAACATTTTCTTATGAAAAGTTAAATCACCCGTTTCATCCAATTTCAACGATTGCTTTCTCATATAAACTCTATATAAGTTCCATCCTCCTAAGAAGATAAGCGCTCTAATAAAGAAGAAAGGGATATTTAAATATCCTGTTTTACCAGCGATTAATGCGTCGTGTTCTACGATAGCAGGATCCATCCAAATAAATAGGTGGTTTCCTCCAGCCGCACTCGCTACTAATAAAAGGAAGAATATAATAGACCCTGGCAACAAATAAGCTGTCAATCCTTCCATAACGCGGAAAAGAACTGGCGACCATCCTGCAGCAGCTGCGTAATTGATTCCGTAAAAAGCTAAAATCCCAAGAGAAACAAGCATTACAAAAATACAAGCAACATATACAGCTGTCCAAGGTTTGTTTTGCATCTGTGTTAGCACATGCTCTAAATGTTTTTGATGAGCGTCGTGATCAGCGCCAGAAACTTCACTGTGGTCGGCGTGATGTCCACCATCATGGTGTGCTTGCTCATTTAAAATCTGCTCTACATCAGCAGTTGTCTTTGGTGCACTGAAAAACCCATACGCAATCCCTACTAATCCTAGAACCATCAGGACTAACGCAAAGGTTTTCAAATTTTTTGATAATGTGTACATATCTAAACTTTCAACTAAGTTTTACAATTTATTATTCTGATTTCAATTTAAGCACATAATCAGTAACTAACCAACGCTCATGTTGCGTCAATTGGTTCTTATGCGCACCCATTGAATTCAAACCATAAGTAATAACGTGGTAAATTCCTCCTTCGGTTAGCTCTCTATCATGATAGTTAGGAACCCCTAAGAATTTTTCTCTTTTTACCAAATTACCTTTTCCATCTCCTTTTGCACCGTGACAAACTGAGCAGTAAATTGCATACAACGCTTTACCTTTCTCTAAATCTTTCTCTTCTGCAGTTAGGGGTGATTTTAAATGTAATCTCGCTTCTGCTAAACCTTCTGGAGTATCAGCATACTCTTCTGGTTGAAATCCACGAGGCACAGATCCTTCTGCAGGAAGTTGTCCTTCCTTACCATTTTTAAAAACAGTTGTCGGCACTTCAGAGTATGTTTCATATGCTACAGATTCGTACATATTTGGCATAAACTGATAGTTAGGACGCTCTTTGTTAAAACAAGACGTAGTCAAAACAGCTACACCCGCTAAAGTTACTATTTTATATATCGATTTCATGCTACTATTACTTTTCAATTACTTTAACTTCAACTGCTCCTGTTCCTTTGAAGAATTCAATTGCAGTATCTTCGTCTCCTTTTAAAGCAACCTCCATTAAGAAATGGTCATCAGTTGTTCTTACATCTGGGTTTTCAGCTGTTTTAAATGGCCATAATTTACTTCTAAAGAAGAAAGTTAACACCATTAAGTGGGCAGAAAACAACACCGTCATCTCAAACATAATAGGCACGAATGCAGGCATATTTTGAATAAAACTAAAGCTTGGTTTACCTCCAATGTCTTGTGGCCAATCGACAATCATGATGAAGTACATCATACTTGTTCCAAATGCTAAACCTACTAAACCGTATAAGAATGCACAAATAGCTAATCTAGTTGGTTTTAATCCCATCGCCTTATCTAGTCCGTGAACAGGGAAAGGCGTGTATATCTCTTCAATGTGATGGTGAGCAGATCTTGTTTCTTTAACTGCATCTAACAACACATCATCATCATTGTATATTGCGTGAATAAACTTATTACTCATAACGAATTAGTGATTTAATGATTGATGACCTTCTTTACTATCTCTTTCTTTTTTGTAGTATTCACCTGACGATTTCAAGATTGTTTTCACCTCTGCTTGCGCAATTACAGGGAAACTTCTTGAGTATAACAAGAATAATACGAAGAAGAAACCGATTGTTCCAATATAAATACCAGCATCAACAAACGTTGGTTGGAACATTGTCCAAGATGATGGTAAGTAATCTCTGTGTAACGATGTAACGATAATTACGAAACGCTCGAACCACATACCTATGTTTACTATAATTGAAATAATAAACGAAGCCATAATGTTTGTTCTAATTTTCTTCACCCACATAACTTGTGGAGAAATTACGTTACATGTCATCATCAACCAGTAAGACCACCAGTATGGACCTGAAGCACGGTTCAAGAAAGCGTATTGTTCATACTCTACTCCTGAATACCAAGCTACCCATAACTCTGTAATATAGGCTACCCCAACCACAGAACCTGTAATCATTACGATGATGTTCATCAACTCAATATGTTGAACCGTAATATAGTCTTCCAAGTTGGATACTTTTCTCATGATGATCAACAACGTATTTACCATGGCGAATCCTGAGAAAATCGCACCCGCAACGAAGTACGGCGGTAAGATAGTTGTATGCCATCCTGGAATCACTGACGTAGCAAAGTCAAAAGATACAATCGTGTGTACCGAAAGTACAAGCGGAGTAGCTAAACCAGCTAACACTAAGTGTACTTCTTCAAAACGTTGCCAATCTTTTGCCCTTCCAGACCAACCGAAAGATAAAATTGAATATACTCTTTTTGTAAATGGGGTGATAGCTCTATCACGTAACATAGCGAAATCAGGTAGTAAACCAGTCCACCAGAAAACTAATGATACTGATAAATACGTAGAAATCGCGAATACGTCCCATAATAACGGTGAGTTAAAGTTTACCCATAACGAACCGAATTGGTTCGGGATAGGTAATACCCAGTACGCTAACCATGGGCGACCCATATGTATAATAGGGAATAAACCAGCCTGAACTACTGAGAAAATTGTCATGGCCTCAGCAGAACGGTTAATCGCCATTCTCCATTTTTGTCTAAATAATAATAATACAGCAGAAATTAACGTACCGGCGTGACCGATACCAACCCACCAAACGAAATTGGTAATATCCCAAGCCCATCCAACAGTTTTATTTAATCCCCAAGTACCTATACCTGTACCTACAGTGTAAGCCATACAGCCTACTCCCCATAGGAACGCTAACAAAGCAATAGTGAAAACTCTCCACCATAATTTATTTGCTCGTCCTTCAACAGGTCTAGCCACATCCACAGTTATATCGTGGTAAGATTTCTTACCGATAACTAAAGGTTTTCTAATGGGTGCTTCGTAATGTGACGACATAATCCTTTATATGTTTCTTTAATTAATAATTCTTTTTAAACTAGATATTTCTAACCTTAACATGATAGAATACATTTGGTTTTGTACCAATGTGCTCTAATAAGTGGTAAGTTCTATCTGATTCAGCTAATTTAGTAATTTCTGATTCTTTCTCATTAACATCACCAAATACCATAGCTCCACTTGAACAAGCAGCTGAACATGCAGTTTCGAATTCGTTTGGACGAACCGCTCTACCTTCATTCTTCGCTTTCAAAATTGTTGCTTGTGTCATTTGGATACACAATGAACATTTTTCCATTACCCCTCTTGAACGAACCACAACGTCTGGGTTTAATACCATACGTCCTAAATCGTCATTCATGTGGAAATCGAACTCATCATTTTGAGCATATAAGAACCAGTTGAAACGTCTAACCTTGTACGGACAGTTGTTTGCACAATATCTAGTTCCAACACAACGGTTATAAGCCATGTGGTTTTGACCTTGGCGTCCGTGTGATGTTGCCGCTACTGGACATACAGTCTCACAAGGAGCGTGATTACAGTGCTGACACATTACAGGTTGGAATACAACTTGCGGATTATCTGCAGGGTGCTCTAATTCCATATAAGCAGAACGAGCTTCTGAGAATCCTTTTGCTGTAACTTTTTTATCCACATCTGCAGCAAATGTATCTTCTGATGAATAGTATCTATCAATACGCAACCAATGCATATCTCTACTTCTTCTTACCTCAGACTTACCAACAACTGGCACGTTGTTTTCTGCATGACATGCGATAACACAAGCTCCACATCCTGTACAAGCGTTTAAGTCAATTGATAAATTAAAGTGGTGACCAACAGAACGGTCGAAAGATTCCCAAATATCAACAGAAGCTGCTCTTACTTCTTGGTGATCGTAAGAAACCATCGGGAAGATATTCCACTCCTCTGCATTTTGAGTATTGAAAATTTCTAAGGTTGTATCTTTCACGATATCCCCTCTACTCATCAACGTGTTTTGTAACTGAACACAAGCAAACTCATGGTTTCCTGATGCTTTTGCTACCGTAACATTTTGAACATTTTCGAAGTTGTGGTACAACGCGTAAGCATTCACCCCTACTTGCATATCTTCTTTTAAGCTAGCTTTTCTTCCGTAACCGAAAGCTAAACCAACAGTTCCAGCCGCTTGACCTGGTTGAATTAATGCAGGTACATTTTCCAAGGTAACTCCGTTAGCCGTAAGCGTAACATAGCTTCCGTCTAATCCACCGTTCGCTACATGGAAGTTCTCAATACCTAATGCCTCTGCATCTACACGAGAAATAGTTAAGTAGTTATCCCAAGATACACGTGTGATTGGATCTGGGAACTCTTGTAACCAAGGGTTATTGGCTTGTTGTCCGTCTCCCATTCCTGTTTTAGTATACAACACCAACTCAAGACCTTCTCCTTTTTTCGCTTTGCTTAAAGCAGATACTGCAGAAGAGAAGTCAGCAGAAGCTGCTACTTTTGCATTTTCACCTGATACAGCAAAACCATCGTGAACCAATTGATTCCAAGTTAACCCAGCTACATGAGACGCGCTTGTTGCTTTGATATAGTCATAATACGCTGTATTATTCCCATTCCATAACAATAAAGCCTCTTGGAACTGTCTTGTATCAAATAAAGGACGGATTGTAGGTTGTGTAACTGAATAGTGACCTTTTTTGATCATCACATCGCCCCAAGCTTCTAAGTAGTGTGGAGCTGCAGCTGCGATAGTTGTCTCTAATGCAGTTTCGTCTTCTTTCATTGAGAAGCTTACTGAAGTTGTTACTTTCTTCAATCCTTCCACGAAAGCAGCACTATTTGCTAAAGTATATACCGGGTTGATTCCAGACATAATTAACGTGTGAACTTTTCCTGCGTTCATCTCTTTAATTAATTCCGTAACCTTCGCAGCATTACCTTGTCTTACGTATTTTGTTTGTTCTGGCATGAACGCCTCTGATTGTAATGCTTCGTTAATTGCAAAAACAACTAATTGTGCGTTTACATCATCTAAACCTGTAACAACAACTCCTTTAGAACCTGCTGCTTTTACTTGTTTAGCTGCTTTCATGATTGCTTCGTCGTACGCTGTGTTAGCAGAAGAAACAGATCCTCCTACGATTGCATTGTACAACTTCACTAAAGCTGCTTTTTGATCAGCCACTGATAATGGAAGACGAACGTCAGCATTTGCTCCAGAAAGACTCATATTCGCCTCAATCTGAATATGCTTCGACATCACTCCATTTTTAGGAATACGTTTTTCTGCATATGCGGAGTCATATCCTCCACCTTGCCAATCTCCCAAGAAATCCGCACCAACAGAAACGATTACACTTGCTTTACCGAAATCGTAATCTGCTAACCCGCGTTTTCCGTATGCTTGCTCATAAGCATCTGCAGCTGCAGAAGATGAAACCGCATCGTACACCACGTGCTTAGCATTTGGATATGTTTCGATGAATTCACCGATTAATTTATCAGTAGAAGGACTTGCCATTGTATTTGTCAACAACACAACACTTCCTCCTGTTGCTTTAGCATCTTGTAAACTTGCTCTAACCTTAGCATCTACATCATCCCAAGAAGCATTTTTACCTTCAATTTTTGGTGCTTTTAATCGCAAGCTATCATACATCGAAAGTACGGATGCATGCACACGTGCATTCGCACCCGAATATGCATTTGCAAGTTTGTTATTATCAATTTTGATTGGACGACCCTCACGAGTCTTAACCAAAACATTCACAAAATCAAAACCATCCGCGATTGTAGTCGCATAGTAGTCTGCAATCCCAGGGATAATTTCCTCTGGTTGAACTACGTAAGGTATTGATTTTATTACTGGTCCCTCACAAGCAGCTAACGTTGCCGCAGCTGTTGAAAAACCAACATATTTCAAAAAGTCTCGACGAGTTGTTGAAGAAGAAGACAATTTGTTTTTGTCTCCAAGAAATTCATCTGTAGGAATTTCCTCAACAAACTCATTGTTTCTTAGCGTCTCAACAATAGAACTATTATCATTCAGCTCTTCAACACTTTTCCAGTATTTTTTGTTTGATGCCATTGTATATAAATATTAGCTTCTTATTCTTAAATAATTCTTAATAGTGACATTTACCACACTCAAGTCCTCCCATTTGAGCAACTGTCAATTTCTCAACACCGTACTTGTTAGCCAATTCTTCGTGGATTTTTGCATAGTATGCATTATCCTTTAACTTAACTTCCGTTGTTCTGTGACAGTCAATACACCATCCCATTGTCAATGGAGAGTGTTGTCTCATGATTTCCATTTCTTCCACTGGCCCGTGACAAGTTTGACATTCTAAACCAGCAACGTTAACGTGTTGTGAGTGGTTGTAGTAAACGAAATCAGGTAAATTATGAATACGAACCCATTTAACAGGCTTCTCTTTACCAGTATATTTCTGAGCAGCAGGATCCCATCCAACAGCATCATATAACTTTTGAATTTCCGCAGTATAAAAATCTGGCGTGTACTTACCGTAATCAGCCCCTTCATCTCCAGTGAACTCACTGATGTTTTTATGACAGTTCATACAAACGTTTAACGATGGAATTCCAGAAGTTTTACTTGATCTTGCAGATGAGTGACAGTATTTACAATCAATACCATTATCTCCTGCGTGAATTTTGTGTGAAAAGTGAATTGGTTGCACAGGTTCATACCCTTTATCTACCCCAATCTGCATCATAAAGCCATAAGCGAAGTACGATCCAATTAGAACAAATACAATTGTAGAACAAATTACCAAGAATTGGTTTTTCACAAACGCTTTCCACATTGGAACCGTTTGACGAACTTCTTCAGTTAAACCGTTAGCCTCAACAACTTTATTCAATACTTTCTTAACAAGGAAAAGCATCGTTACTAATAATAACAACACTACTACTAATGCTCCTAACACAATCATATTAGAAACAGCATCTCCACCACCTTGTCCTTGAGCACCATCCGTACCTGTAGTAGGAGCTGGAGCTTCAGCTTTTGGTTGAGACACATACGCCAAGACATCATCAATATCTTGGTCAGATAAACCTGGGAAGTCGTTCATCACAACTTTGTTCCACTCATTGAACAGTTTTACCGCACGAGCATCTCCAGATTTAATCAAAGATGAACTACTTTTAATCCACTTGTGTAGCCACTCTACATCCCCGTCGTGACGTTCAACAACTCCACGAAGCGCAGGTCCAGTAGAAGCCCCGTCTAACTTGTGACATGCCGCACAGTTAGAATTAAACAATTCCTTACCTTTTGCTGCGTCCTGAGCAAACGAAATTGTAGAAAACGATAGCATTAAAGCTAAACAAAAGAATAAAATCTTTGAAAACGAATTATGGTTACCCACTTTTTTCATAGTTATAAATTGATTTTCAACTAAACTTGGTCTTTCTAATAGTTGCAACAATCAACTATTATTCAATACACCTTATTTACAAACTCCGACAAAAATACAATTTATGCATAACTCTTAAAACCTTTAACGACCTTAATCTTTAATTTATACGCGTTCTAAATAGAGGCTTCCCACGCAATTTTCAAGAATAATTGTAAATTTGCTTTAAATACATTTCATTATGAGAATTTTAAGAATATTTCCGGTCTTTTTTTGCTTGTTTTTTACGCATCTAGTAAGTTATGCTCAAGAACGAAACAACGCTATACAAGAGCCTTTAGCCATAAAAAAACTAGTAGAAGCCAAAAGGAATACAACAACTTCAGGTCTAAATGCTGATAAATACAATATTCAAGTTTTTTACGGAAAAAACAATGACGCTAAGTCGGCACTTAGTCGCTTCAAACGACTATATCCAGACCTTGAAGCAACACTCGTTTATTCCAACCCTTCCTACAAGGTTTTGGCTGGAAATTTCAAGACGCGTTTAGAAGCAGAACGCTTCTTACAAACCATCAAAAAAGACTTCGATAACTCCCTGCTCCTTCGTCCAGGAAAATAAAATAAAAAATCCCGTTGCACTTTCGTACAACGGGATTTTTACTGTATGTTTCAACCAAAAAAATTATCCAACAATATTTATAATTTTTCCAGGTACTACGATTAACTTTTTAGGTTCGCGTCCTTGTAATTGGGCTTGTGTTCTCTCATCAGCTAAAATTAGCTTTTCAATTTCTTCGACACTTAAATCCAAAGGCAATTCAATTTTAAAGCGCATTTTTCCGTTAAATGAAACTGGATATTCTTTTGCATCTTCTACCAAGTATTCGGCTTTAAATTCAGGGAAAGGTTGATCGGCAATGGTTTCTGTATGTCCTAACATGCTCCAAAGTTCCTCGGCAATATGAGGTGCATAAGGCGCTACCAAAATAGCCAATGGTTCTAAAATTGCACGGTGGTGACATTTTTGTTGCCCTAATTCATTCACACAAATCATAAACTGAGAAACAGACGTATTGAAAGAAAAAGCCTCAATATCTTCTTGTACTTTTTTAATGGTTTTATGTAAGGATTTATACATCTCTTTTGTCGGCTCCTCATTAACTACCACAACAGCTGTATCATCAGCATACAATCTCCACAATTTTTTCAAGAAACCAAATACGCCTGAAATACCAGCCGTATTCCATGGTTTTGCTTGCTCTAAAGGCCCTAAGAACATTTCGTATAAACGCAAAGTATCCGCACCATATTCTTGACAAATCTCATCTGGGTTTACTACATTATAGTACGACTTCGACATTTTCTCTACTTCATGCCCCACAATATACTTGCCATTGGCATTGCAAATAAAATCAGCCGTTGCATAATCCGGTCTCCATGCTTTGAAGCCTTCCATATCCAATTCAGATGAATTGTTCACCAACCCAACATATGCATACAACTGTTGTACTTTTTCATCCTGTATCATATCTTTTGAGACAAAGGTATTCGTTCCTTCAATTCGGTACACAAACGCCGAAGTTCCCAAAATCATCCCTTGGTTGATTAATTTAGCAAAAGGCTCCTCTGTTGGAGCAATGCCCATATCCTTTAAAAATTTATTCCAGAAACGGCTGTACAACAAGTGTCCTGTTGCGTGTTCGCTTCCTCCTATATATAAATCAACATTTTGCCAATAGTTCAATGCCTCCTCTGACGCGATAAACTCTTCGTTTGTTGGGTCCATATAACGCATCCAATACCAAGAAGATCCTGCCCATCCAGGCATCGTATTTAATTCTAATGGAAATACTGTTTTTCCGTCCATTAAATCGTTAGATACAACTTTATTGTTCACTGTATCCCACGCCCACGTATGTGCATTTCCTAAAGGCGGTTGTCCATCTTCAGTTGGCAAGTACTTTTCTACTTCTGGCAACAAAATAGGCAAATACGCCTTATCCACCATCTTCGGCAATCCATTCACATAGTATACAGGGAATGGTTCTCCCCAATAGCGTTGGCGAGAAAAAACAGCATCGCGCAAACGATAGTTAGTTTTTCCCTTTCCTTGACCCAAAGCTTCAATTGCCTCAATAGCCTTAGCCGAGGCCTCTTTGTATGCTAAACCATTTAAGAAGTCGGAGTTTTCTAAAACAAATCCTTCTTTTTCTACAAAGGCTTCTTCGCTAATATCTTGGTTGAAAATATTTTTAATAGTGATACCAAAGTGTTTTGCAAAAGCATAATCACGAGTATCCCCCGCTGGAACAGCCATTACAGCTCCTGTTCCATAGCCCGCCAATACATAGTCACCAATCCAAATTTCGATCGGCTCTTTTGTAAACGGATGTTCCGCATAAGCTCCCGTAAACACACCAGATATTTTCTTCACATCCGCCATACGATCGCGTTCACTGCGTTTCGAAGTTGCCTCGATATACGCCTCAACTGCCTCTTTTTGTTCTGGCGTAGTAATTTTGCGAACCAAATCGTGTTCTGGCGCCAAAGTCATAAAACTAACACCAAAAATGGTATCAGGACGTGTCGTAAATACCTCAATTGTATCCGTTGATTCTTTCAACTTAAAAATCACCGATGCCCCTACCGATTTACCAATCCAATTGCGTTGACTTTCCTTTAAACTTTCCGTCCAGTCAATTGTATTTAATCCTTCTAATAAACGCTCCGCATACGCTGAAATACGCATACTCCATTGTTTCATTTTTTTGCGAACTACGGGATGACCTCCACGTTCAGACAAACCGTCTTTAATTTCGTCATTCGCTAAAACCGTACCCAAGGCTGGACACCAGTTTACTTCTGTTTCTGCCAAATACGTCAAACGGTAGTTCAACAAAATTTGTTCTTTTTCATCTCCGGAAAAAGCATTCCACTGTACTGCGGTAAAAATCTCAATTCCTTCCTCACAAACCGCTTGTACGCCTGCATTCCCATCTTTTTCAAATACTGCTACTAAACTCGCGATGTTTTCTGCCTTATCCGATACCTTATTGTACCATGCATTAAACAATTGAATAAAAATCCATTGGGTATGTTTATAGTAATCCGCATTGGAGGTACGAATCTCGCGTGACCAATCAAACGAAAAACCAATTTGATCCAACTGCTCTCTATAACGTGCGATATTCACTTCAGTTGTAACGGCAGGGTGTTGCCCCGTTTGAATCGCATATTGTTCAGCAGGTAATCCAAAGCTATCGTATCCTTGAGGATGTAGTACATTAAAACCTTTGTGTCGTTTATATCGGGCAAAAATATCCGATGCGATATACCCCAGTGGATGCCCTACATGAAGTCCTGCCCCTGAAGGATAAGGAAACATATCGAGTACGTAATACTTCGGTTTATCGGTTGTATTCAAGGTTTTAAAAGTTTCATTCTCTTTCCAAAACTTTTGCCATTTTGCTTCAATTTCGCTTGGATTGTATTTCATAGTAAAAATATCATTTATTACACCTGTTCTTTCTCGATGACTTCGAAAAAAAACACCAACTTGTCGCAAAAATAAACTATATTTATAACAATTAGAAAAGTTTAATCGTTATTATCTTTTAAAAACACTTTTGTTTTTTAATTTTACAGCTTTAAAAATTGCACTATGACGTCTACGTATGAAAAATACCAAAAGCGAAAATTAATTTCGTCTTATTTTTCTGTAATACTAAGTATTTTCTTGGTTCTCTCCTTATTGGGCGCCTTGAGCTTATTTGTAATTAACTCTAAGAGAATCTCGAATAATTTCCGCGAAAATATTCCGATTAATCTTTTTTTTACTGATAAGGCTACGCAAAAAGAGTTCGATCAATTTTCAAAAAAACTAGGCACTGCACCTTATGTGAAGTCATTTAAGTTTGTTTCTAAGGAAGAAGCTGCTGAGAGTCAAAAAGAAGATTTAGGTGAGGATTTTCTCGAGTTCTTAGGGTATAATCCCTTGCAAAACTCGTATGACATTTACATTAATGGAGATTATGTAGTGACAGACAGTTTAGCAAAAATCGAAGCCGAACTACTCAAAACTCCGAATATCAACGAAATATCATACGATAAACAGCTTGTAGAGCTAGTCAATGAAAACATCAAACGCATTACCAATTGGGTGCTAATCATTGCGGGTATTCTAACGATTATTTCAATGTTGTTAATCAACAGTTCCCTACGTTTATTAATTTTTTCCAGTCGCTTTACGATTAAAACCATGCAAATGGTTGGTGCAACAAAACGCTTTATCCGCCGTCCATTCATTTGGCACAGCATGCGTTTAGGCCTTATTGGTTCAATTTTAGCGGTTATCGCTCTTGTGGCGTTGACTTTTTACCTTGACAAGAAATTCCCTGATTTAGAATTGAACCCCATGGTAAACTATATGCCTTTGGTAATTGTAGGATTGGGTATTATCTTAGCTGGAATTATCATCACAACCATCAGTACGTTTTTCGCTACACAGCGATTCTTAAACCTTAAATCAGACGAACTATACTAATATGAAAAAAGATACAAACCCTTCCTCTTTTTTGTTTACCAAGCAAAATTACATTTGGCTACTGGCAAGTTTTGCAATCATCGCCTTGAGCTTTATCCTTATGGGCGGGGCTTCTAATGATGACCCTACGCAATTTAATGAAGCAATCTATAGCTTTAGACGAATTCACCTCGCGCCAGCCGTATTTTTTATCGGTATTGGTGTAGCGGTCTATTCTATTTTTAAAAAAGATAAGAAACAATCATAACAAACTACTTCTATGGATTTAATACAAGCCATCCTTCTAGCTATAGTAGAAGGACTAACTGAATATTTACCCGTTTCATCTACGGCTCATATGATCTTTTTGAGCTCCTATTACGGGATTCAGGATAATGATTTCGTTAAACTATTCCAAACCGCCATTCAATTTGGAGCTATTTTAGCTGTAGTGGTACTTTACTGGCGTAAGTTTTTTGATTTCACTCGTATTTCATTCTATAAAAAATTAGTTTTAGCCGTACTTCCTGCCCTCGTTTTGGGGAAATTACTAGACGAAAAAATCGATGCTGTTTTAGGCGAAACCATCTATATCGCCATCATGTTAATCGTCGGAGGTTTTGTTCTTATTTTCATAGATAAATACTTTAAGAATCCGAAAACAACACGAGAAGAAGACATTACCATCAAACAAGCTGTTACTATTGGTTTTTGGCAATGTTTAGCCATGATGCCTGGAACTAGCCGTTCTGCGGCTTCTATCATTGGAGGAATGCAACAAGGGCTGTCACGTCAAGTAGCGGCAGAGTTCTCTTTCTTCCTAGCGGTTCCAACCATGGCCGCCGTAACGGTTTATTCTATTGTATTGAAAAAGTACGAATCAGGAAAAATGGGATACGAATTGCTTTTTGACAATACAGACAACTTAAAATTATTCCTTTTAGGCAACGTTTTAGCCTTTGTTGTGTCTATTGTCGCTATTAAATTTTTCATTGGAATTATCAAAAAATACGGATTTAAACCTTGGGGTTACTACCGCATCATTGCAGGGGTTATTCTATTGATTTACTTCGGATACTTAAAAAACTAAACATGCAATTTTCAGCAGCAGCTTTTCAAGAAGGTCAGGTCTTACTGATTGACAAACCTTTACATTGGTCTTCCTTTCAAGCCGTAAACAAGATCAAATGGTTATTGAAGAAAGAATATGGCCTTAAAAAAATCAAAGTTGGACACGCGGGTACGCTAGATCCATTGGCAACGGGATTGTTGTTGATTTGTACTGGAAAAGCCACTAAAACCATTACTGAATTACAAGGACAAGAGAAAGAATATACGGGCACCTTTCATTTGGGTGCAACGACCCCTTCCTATGATTTGGAAACAGAAATCAACCAAACCTTTCCAATCGAGCATATCACAGAAGAAATGATCGAACAAACAAGAGCGAGTTTCTTAGGAACAACCGAACAACGCCCACCAATTTTCTCTGCCTTAAAAAAGGATGGAAAACGCCTGTATGAACACGCAAGAAAAGGAGAAGAAGTGGAAATCAGCACGCGTCCTATTACAATATCAGCTTTTGAATTAACGCGTATTACCCTACCTGAAATTGACTTTAGAGTAGCATGTTCCAAAGGAACCTACATCCGCTCCCTCGCTTTTGATTTTGGCGAAAAAGTACAAAGTGGTGCGCACTTAACCGCTTTACGTCGAACAAAAATTGGGACTTATGACGTAGAAAATGCGTTGAGCATTGAGGAATTTGAGCGCCATGTGATGGAGAATGGCAATGGAAAAAGAAACATCGGAATATAGTAAAAATCGTAATGTAGTGTAGATTCATCGAACACCAAAACCAATATAAAATCAGTGAGATAAAAGGGAGATTGGGGAATTCACGGAATAGACGATTTTATCATTAAAAAATAATTAGTTCAACTGTGCAGCGTGAAGAGTAAACTGCACACTGTCAATTTAAAAAATTAAACCACTCACTACCAGTGTTTTACATAAAAAGATACATTAGTAATTAAATTACTAACGCATCTTTTTCTACAAACAACCATTACTTTCCTGGAAGGGAGTACAAAAATTAAAAATCAAAACCGATTAATGCTCCCAATTTTAAAGCAAAACCATTTTGTTTAACGATATCTTGATTTAAAATTCTCTCATAACCCAAACCTAAGAAAAATTCAACATTTAAATTTTGTTTGTAGTTTCTTTTGAACCCAATTGTAGGAATAAGTTGTATACGTTCATTTGCTCTATTTTTATACTCTGACAATGTTAACCATTCTGACAGATAGGACAAGGCAATAGTCACATAATTTGAAGCATTATATTGGACTGTCTTCTTTAAAAAAAAACGCTTTTTTTTAGTAAAATTCCACTTCGGTTGTAGTTCAAATTTAGGGGTGGCAAAAAAAGAGGAATTATCTATCCCCCCTACAAGTCCAACGCCTGTTTTAAGAGAGAAACCATCTGTTAGATTTACCTCATTATAAAAGACGGTTTCTAATAATCCTATTTGAAATCCATAAAAAAATTTTGGGGACAAGTTGACTTGCGCCTGTATATTAGAAGATATCGCCCCAAAAAAAAAGGTCATATATAGATATTTCATTGACTGTACTATTAATTATCAATTTTTAAACTAACTCCTTTCCATTGATTCTCATCATAAACCATACTATAGATATCCAATTTAAGAGGAGGGAGTTGCTTAAAATTAAATACCGCTTTTAGTACAGCCCCTGAATTAACATTAAACCCTGTACTGAAATTATAACTTATTGGAGGAGACATAATCCCCCAATCAAAAACTCGTGATATTTTTGCCTTTCCATAACTAATAGTAGAAAAATCATAGTATTGTACCATTACTTTTTTAGGCATACCAACTACAAAAGCAATTTTTTGTTGCACTTTCTTTTGGCTTATGCTAAGCACATCTTTTAACAAGTTCCAAATGTTTTTATAGAATATTTCATCAATCTGCTCAGGAGAAATTTCTTCTTCCAAAACAGCTTCAGCTACCGCATTAACACTATTATAAAAGAATGTTGGTAAAGCGGGGTATTGCGAGCTATTCTGTCTGATTAGTGTATTGTTCTCCACTGTATAAACCTCTTTTTCAACATGTAATACGATAGGTCGATGATTTGCACTAAACACTCCATTCATTGAAGGAAACTCATAAACCATGCTTTTCACCCCCATGGATAAAATCGAGGTATTTTGTGTTCTCCAGATGCCAGTCCAGCCTTTTTTTTGATTCTTTACTTTACACCCAACAGCATATACCAAACCATAATTTTGTCTATAATACTTTACTTTCAATCGTTTTTTATATCTATATTCATAGTACACCACATAATTATCATTGCCAAAAATATTCCCCACTACATTTTTGTGTACTTTTCTAGTAACTAAATGATTTAGCCCTTCCATATAAGTCGTCATAGGATCCTCTACTTGATTAGTATTTCCAGCATTTGTATTCGATCCTGGTCCATCTCTATCTGACTCTACAGCTTGCTGTTCCGATTGCATACCATCATCATTGGCAATCCTCGCATGGAAATATTGCACGTTAGTTGTTACAGAAGAATATACATTCGGTTGGTATTTCTTAACATATCGAGCCACTATGAGGGGGTCTGTTTTTTCAGGAAAACTTTTGATTCCTTCAGCAGCCAAAAAAGATACTAATTCTTCATACTGATTCTTTCCTGCACTGAATAATCCCACATCTGTATATTTATAAACTTTAGTACCTACTAAAACTTCACCTTGATCATTAAGCAAGCGAGCAAAACTATCATCAGTAATAAAATCATCCTCTTCTTCTGGATCTCCTGAAGTATCATCAAATTCACTAGTGGCTGTTGTTATTCCATTAAAATTTAAGCTAGGGTGAAAATCCTCACTAAACTCCTTCTCGATACTGTTTTTCCTTTTAATAGAATATAAAGAAGTAATCCCAATATCCTTTACCTCTTTACCATTTCCTTCCTCTTCTATTCGATGATAAAAAGCCTCTAATTCTTCAACAGAAGAGAATTCCAATCGTTGTCCTACCACACTTTTTGGACTTTTTTTCCACTCCTCCTCCTCTTGATTACAGGATACAAAACCAACAAGAAGAACACTAAATAAATACATGCTACATTTTCTAATTTTCACTTTAATACTATTAAAATTTAAAATTCTTAAGTTCATCTAAGAATTCAATCGGACACCCTGCCTTTAAATTCTTAGATACCCCCAACAACAAAAATGAGTCCAAAAAAGACAACTAATTTGAATAGTATATTTAAAAAGAATAAGTATTTGAAATTATTATTGTGTGATGCGTAATTGAAGAATAAAAATGGGAAAAGGGAGATCCATCGAACACCTAACAAAACATAAACTGGGTGAGATAAATGAAAAAAAGAGTAGAATTTACTAGACAGACGATTATATCTTTATAGAAAAACTTAACCGTAAACCGTTAACTATATAAAAAAGAGGCTACTCCTAAAAAGGGTAGCCGCTCTGATTTGATTGTATTAAAGCAATTATTCATTTAAAATTACTTCCTCAAGCTTTGGCAGCTCTTCTGGTGTAAACATACGATACTGTATTTGAAATGTTTTTTGTTTGGGAATTTCCAAGGAGAATCCACCAGTTCCAAAACCATCTGCCACATCTAAAGTGAAATGGGCGTGTTTCCAATATTCATATAGATCGCGATCGACCCAAAATTCAAAACCACACACTTCTCCAATTTTCACATCTCTACGTCTTAAGTAGTATCCTCCTTTGACAAAACACATGGGTTGGGTGCCTTCACAGCATCCTCCGGCTTGATAAAACATCAAGTCTCCGTGTTCTGCTTGCAGCTCGGTAATCAAAGCTTTCGCTTTGTCTGTTACATCAATTCGGCTAACTTTTGACATCTTGCTTTATTTTTTAAAAGAATCCCATTTTGTTCTTGTTGTATGAAATCAACATATTTTTCGTTTGACGGTAGTGTCCCAACATCATTTTGTGATTTTCACGGCCGATTCCCGATTGTTTATATCCTCCAAAAGGTGCTCCTGCAGGATAATTATGGTAGTTATTTACCCAAACACGTCCTGCCTTAATAGCGCGTGGAATTTGATATAATTGATGCGCATCGCGCGTCCAAACTCCTGCTCCCAACCCATACAAAGTATCATTGGCAATTTCAATGGCTTCTTTTTCATCCTTAAACGTCGTTACGGCTAATACAGGACCAAAAATCTCCTCTTGGAAGATTCGCATCTTATTATGTCCTTTAAACAGTGTTGGTTGAATGTAATACCCTGTTTCCAAGTCACCACCCAAGTGATTTACTTCTCCTCCAACTAATACTTCTGCTCCTTCTTCTTTTCCTAATTTTAGGTACGAACTAATTTTATCGTACTGCATTTTAGAAGCTTGTGCTCCCATCATCGTAGTAGGATCTAATGGGTTCCCCACTTTAATTGCTTTAACGCGTTCTAAAACACGAGCAATAAATTTATCATAGATACTCTCTTGAATCAGCAAACGCGACGGGCATGTACAAATTTCTCCCTGATTAAAGGCAAATAATACCGCTCCTTCAATTGCTTTATCTAAGTATTCATCATCGTGATCCATGATTGATTCAAAGAAGATATTCGGGGACTTTCCTCCAAGTTCTAGCGTTACAGGAATAATATTTTCTGTTGCATATTGCATCACCAAACGCCCTGTAGCAGTGGATCCTGTAAATGCTGCTTTACTGATTTTTGGATTAGTCACTAATTTCTGTCCTAATTCCGAACCAAATCCATTGACAATATTAATAACTCCAGCAGGCACTAAATCTCCGATGAGTTCCATCAATACCATAATGGAAATTGGCGTACTTTCTGCGGGCTTTAACACCACACAGTTTCCAGCGGCCAAAGCAGGCGCTAGTTTCCATACAGCCATTAAAATTGGAAAGTTCCAAGGAATAATCTGTGCCACTACACCCAGTGGTTCATGCACAATCATCGACACGGTATGTTCATCTAACTCTACAACCGATCCTTCCTCTGCACGAATTACACCTGCAAAATAACGGAAGTGATCAATTGCTAACGGAATATCGGCATTCATTGTTTCGCGAATGGCCTTTCCGTTGTCAACGGTCTCTACTTGAGCAATATAGTCTAAATTTTGCTCCATGCGATCCGCAATGCGGAACAAAATATTACTGCGTTCGGTCGCTGATGTTTTACTCCAAGTTTCAAAGGCTTTATCCGCTGCATCAATGGCTAAGATTAAGTCCTCTTCTGTGGAGTGAGCCGCTTTTGTAAAAACCTTCCCGTTAATTGGGGTAACAGAATCAAAATATTTACCTTGAACGGGCGCTACAAATTTACCTCCAATATAGTTATCATATTTTTCTTTGAATTTTGGGAACTGCATGTTGTTTGACATATATAATTCTTTTTTTTATGGTTAATCCCCCTAATATACAACTATTTACAAGCAAACACAATGGCAATAAATGCATTATATAAATTTTAACACAACCATCTAAAACAAACCTACTTTCTTCTTTTTTCTAATTCTTACTCAATCATTGTTTATCTACAGGGATAGTTTTACTTTTGTTGAAACACGAAAAAAACATGAGAAAAATAGTTGCGCTTATCGGATTATGCTGTACCCTAAGCTATGCACAGCCCACTGCATTTAAAGAGGGAGATTTGATCTTTCAAAACCTCAAATGCGGGCCTTTATGCGATGCCATCAACGAAGTGACCTATGGCTATGAGGGACTAAATTTCAATCATATTGGAATGGTGATTGAACATGAGGGACTTTTACAAGTGATTGAAGCTACTTCGCCAGCCGTGTGTATTACGCCCATGGATCAGTTCTTAAATAAAACCACAGAGCCCGCTTACTTAGGACGTCTTATTTCAAAATACGAAAAGCTAATTCCTCAAGCGAAAGCTTTTGCTTTAGAGCAACTAGGCGTTCCTTATGACGAGAATTACTTATATGCCAATGGCAAATACTACTGTTCGGAACTCCTGTATGATGCCTTTAAGTCCGCCAATAAAAACAAAGAATTTTTTAAACTTTATCCGATGACCTATCGCTCCAAATATACAGGGGAGTATTTTCCAGTTTGGGAACAATACTTTGAGAAATTGGATCAAATTATCCCAGAAGGAGCTCCAGGATGTAATCCAGCGAGTATGTCCTGGTCAAAAAACATCACTATTGTAGGACCTATCGTACAATAGTGACTATTTTTTAGTTATCAAGGGAGGTCATCAACGCAGCCACTTCTTGTTGCACTTGTTGACCTTTATTTTTGGTGTACCATTTATTGAGCAAGATAATTCCATCCTCATCAAACGCACCGTGTTCGGTTTTATAGTCATGAACTAATTGTGCGGCATCCGCAGGGCGTGGTCCCCAATGACCGAGAACTTCCATCGTATCCTTATCTACAATTAACAATTTAGGAATGGCTCTTCCTCCGTTGGTTAGGTATTGATCCATCAACTCCAAGTTTTGATCGCGAAACACAATACGCAACTCTACTTTATCCGTGATTTCCGCCATTTTGTTTAGCATTGGTACTGATTGAGCGGCATCACCACACCAGCTTTCTGAAAGTACCAACCAAATATAGTCTTTCGCCAAGTTTTCCATAACCAGCGCCACTTCAGGTGCTACAGCTAAGGTTTTATCTAAACGGTGTAAACGCGCTTCATTTAACTCTGCATACGGCAAATAGTCCGCCGATAGATTCAATTTATCTGGGTTATTTTGTAATGCCGCTGTCACATAGGTACGGAACTCCGCATAGGAAAGGCTATTATTCCACTCTTTTGTCTCGACTTTGTTCATTTTTGTTTACTTTTAGTAGTTTGAATTCAAAGTTAACTTTTAAACCCGAATCCATCAATACTTTAGTTATGAAAACCCAAAAAATTGGTTTAGCCTTATCCGGAGGTGGTTATAAAGGAATTGCCCACGCTGGCGTGCTTTCCTTCCTAGTGGAGCAAGACATTCAGCCTAAAGTCCTAGCGGGTACCAGTGCGGGATCTATTGTTTCTTGTTTGTACTCCTTCGGATTAACTCCCCATGAAATATTGAATTTTTTTAAGTCTGTCAATATCTTAAACTGGCATTTTTTTACCTTTAAAAAAGCGGGATTAATCGACTCCAATGCCTTTGAGAAGTACTTGTTTTCGATCTTCGAAAATAGAACCCTAGACGATTTACCTATTCCCGTTCAGATTAACTCTACCGATATAGCGAAAGGAGAAATACACGTCTTTGATCCAGCTACCCGAGTCATTGATGCTATTTTAGCTTCTAGTGCCTTTCCAGCTATTTTTTCTCCTCATACCATAAACGAACAATTATTCAGCGATGGTGGGATTCTCAACAACTTTGCAACGGATTTAATTCGAGAAGATTGCGACTTCCTCATAGGGAGTAATGTTTGTCCGATTGAACAATTAGACAAAAAAAACCTAACGTCTTTGCGATCAGTAGCTATACGCGCCTATGATCTGATGGCAGCCAATCACAACCGCTCTCAATCGGCTTTATGTGATTGGTTGATTGAATCTCATCACATCACCCAATATTCTACTTTCGAGCGAAACAAACAGCGAATGGATGAAATTTTCGACTTGGGATATCAAGCAGCATCGAGAACCTTTAAAAATCATGCGGATAAATTCGCAAAAGCTGTTTTATAGTAGTATATAATCTTTATATTTGCAAAACTTTAAAAATATCATATCCATGAAATACAAAAGAATTCTACTTAAATTAAGTGGAGAGGCTTTAATGGGAGAGAATCAATATGGAATTGACCCTAAGAGATTAGCTGAGTACGCAGCTGAAGTAAAAAAAGTACACGATTTAGGAGTTGAAATAGCGATTGTTATTGGTGGTGGAAATATTTTTAGAGGCGTAGCAGGAGCAAGTGTAGGGATGGACCGCGTGCAAGGAGATTATATGGGTATGCTAGCGACAATCATCAATGGTATGGCACTTCAAGGAGCTTTGGAAGATGCGGGAATGCTAACGCGTTTACAAACAGCTTTAAAAATTGAAGCAGTAGCTGAGCCTTACATCAAAAGAAGAGCAGTTCGTCACTTAGAAAAGGGAAGAATCGTTATTTTTGGTGCAGGAACAGGAAACCCCTATTTCACTACAGATACGGCTGCCGTATTACGAGGAGTTGAAATCAATGCAGATGTTATCCTAAAAGGAACGCGCGTGGACGGTGTATACAATGCCGATCCTGAAAAAGATCCTACAGCCGTTAAATTTGAGCGAATCACCTTTAGTGATGTTTTGACGAAAGGACTAAATGTGATGGATACCACCGCTTTTACCTTGAGTAGAGAAAATGAATTGCCAATTGTAGTATTCGACATGAATAAAGAAAACAATTTACTAAAAGTTTGCCAGGGAGATGACACAGTAGGAACTACTGTTTCCGTTAACCTTAATTAATAAAAGTTATGACAGAAGAAATAGATTTAATTATTGCAAGTGCAAAAGAGGCAATGGAAGGTTCTATTGCTCACTTAGAAAAATCTTTATTAAATATTCGTGCAGGAAAAGCATCACCTCAAATGCTTGGTAGTGTTTTTGTGGAGTATTACGGTTCACAAACACCCCTATCACAAGTAGCAAGTGTAAACGTTCCAGATGCGCGTACCTTAACGGTAACCCCTTGGGAAAAAAACATGTTACAACCCATTGAAAAAGCAATTATGATTGCTAATCTAGGGTTGAATCCCATGAACAACGGGGATAATATCATCATCAATATCCCAGCATTGACTGAAGAAAGACGTAAAGAATTGGTTAAACAAGCCAAAGCGGAAACAGAAGATGCTAAAATTGGTATCCGAAATGCGCGTAAAGACGCCAACAATGACATCAAGAAAGAGGAGAAAAACGGAGTATCGGAAGATATTTGCAAAGAAGCGGAAGAGCAAGTACAAAAGTTAACGGATGCTTTCGTGAAGAAAATTGACGAAATCTTAGTGAGAAAAGAAGAAGAAATTCTTAAAGTATAAAGCCAAGAAAGAGCTTAAACAAAGTAAAAGAGGGTGTCCTAAATGGTCATCCTCTTTTTTTATTCCTGAACCTTAACTAAGCGTGAGTTGTGAAGTGTGAAGCGTGAAACATACCTGTAGGGACTGTAGGGGGTATGTTTATAGTGAGTCCATAATACCTCCATAGTGAGTCCGATAAAACAAGGTTTTTAATGGTGTCACCTCCCCCTCACTATCCTCTCTAGACGGAGCCAACAACAAAGGAACCCTACAACCTGCACAAAAACGGTATTTCAATTTTATTCTTTGATTAATAACGCAGTTGTTTACACAAATATCTATTGTTTTTTAGTACATTTGTTCGTATTTCAATTCTACGATTTGATCTACCAGGTAACAAAAATATAATCAAAAATGAAACACACCAAAATTATCGATCTACTTACTGGAAAGGCACTTTTGCATGAAGTAAAAGCAAAAGGCTGGGTAAAGGCATTTAGAAACAACCAATTTATTGCTTTAAATGATGGATCGACAATCAATAACATCCAATGTGTTGTTGACTTAGATAAGTTTCCTGCTGAATTACTGAAGAAAATTCACACAGGAGCAGCTATTTCTGTACGAGGTACCTTAGTTGAAAGTAGAGGAGCTGGACAGAATGTAGAAATTCAAGTTGAAAACTTAAAAGTGTATGGTGAATCCAATCCGGAAGAGTATCCTATTCAACCGAAAAAACACTCTTTGGAGTTTTTACGTGAAAATGCTCACTTGCGAATTAGAACTAATATTTTTGGTGCGATTATGCGCGTAAGAAGTACGCTTTCTTATGCAGTACACAAATACTTCCAAGACAATGGTTTCTTTTACTTCAATGCGCCCATCATTACAGGATCTGATGCAGAAGGAGCGGGAGAAATGTTTAAAGTAACCAACTTCAATTTAAATAATTTGCCTCGTACAGCAGAAGGAGCGATTGACTTTTCAGAAGATTTCTTCGGAAAAGCAACGAATCTTACGGTTTCGGGACAATTAGAGGCTGAGACCTATGCGATGGCGTTGGGATCGGTCTATACGTTTGGACCAACGTTCCGTGCAGAAAACTCGAATACGTCTCGTCACTTGGCGGAATTCTGGATGATTGAACCCGAAGTTGCGTTCAATAAATTGGCGGACAACATGGATTTAGCAGAAGATTTCATTAAATATGTCATCAACTATACGTTAGAGAAATGTTCGGATGATTTGGCTTTCTTAGAAAAGCGATTACTCGAAGAAGAAAAAAACAAGCCACAGGCAGAACGCAGTGAAATGGCACTATTGGAGAAACTTCGTTTTATCACGGAGAACAACTTCAAACGCGTAAGCTATACCGAAGCGATTGATATTTTAAAAGCTTCTAAACCAAACAAAAACAAGAAATTCAACTATATCATTGAAGAATGGGGCGCTGACTTACAAAGTGAGCACGAGCGTTATTTAGTGGAAAAACACTTCAAATGCCCTGTAATCCTATTTGATTATCCTGCGGATATCAAAGCGTTTTACATGCGCATGAACGAAGATGGAAAAACAGTACGCGCGATGGATATCCTATTCCCTGGAATTGGTGAAATCGTAGGAGGCTCTGAAAGAGAAGAACGCTACAACGTTTTATTGGATAAAATCGAGAAGATGGGAATCGATAAAGACGAATTGTGGTGGTACTTAGATACGCGTAAATTCGGTACGGCTCCACACAGTGGATTTGGTCTTGGATTTGAGCGTTTAGTGCTGTTCGTTACAGGAATGACTAACATCAGAGATGTAATTCCTTTCCCGAGAACGCCTCAAAATGCAGAGTTTTAATCCTTCCTAAAAAGAAACCCTCTAAATGTTTACTTTTATCGTATTTTTTCTTTAATTTAGAAGGAGTACTGATTAAAAGTAAACATTTTTATTTCGTTAATTTTATTTAGCATGCTAAAACAAAGTTTACAGCTTAAATTATCGCAAAAACTATCTCCTCAGCAAATCCAGTTGATGAAGCTGATTCAATTGCCTACACTGGCCTTTGAACAACGATTAAAAGAAGAGCTTATTGAAAATCCTGCCTTAGAAACCGGAAAGGAAGAAACCACAGATGAGTTCGATAGCTTAGATAATGATTTTGATGACTTTGACAGTGAACGCATTGACGCCGAGGATATCAATATTGATGACTACCTCAGTGATGATGAAATTCCCGATTATAAATTACAAGCCAACAACTACAGCTCGGATGACGATGACTATGAAGCTCCTATTATCGCTACAGAATCCTTTCATCAAAACCTCATCAATCAATTAAATACCTTTATTCTCTCTGACCTCGATCGAATTATTGCAGAATTCTTAGTGGGTAGTATGGATGAAATGGGCTACATCCGTCGCGATGTGCAAGATATTGTCGATGATTTGGCCTTTACTCAAGGGGTTTATACTGATATTGACACGGTTTCCCGTATTCTCTCAATTGTACACGAGTTGGAACCCATAGGAGTAGGTGCTCGTGATTTACAGGAGTGTTTATCGCTACAGCTGAAACACAAAACACCCACTGATGCCGTTAGCACTGCCAAAGACATCATTGATAATCAATTTGATGCCTTTACCAAAAAACACTATGACAAGCTCTTAACGCGTTATAATATTACTAAAGAACAATTGCGTAAAGCCATTGACGAGATTGAAAAACTCAATCCAAAACCTGGGGGAGCTTTTACTGGTTCGAATCGCTTTATTGAACAGGTGATTCCCGATTTTACCATCAAAATTGTCGATGGTGAAATTGAATTGACCCTAAACAATCGAAATGCGCCAGAGCTACACGTCTCTCGTGATTATCAAGAGATGTTGCAAACGTATAAAGATTCTTCACAGGCAAGCTCTTCACAAAAGGATGCAGTGCAGTTCATCAAGCAAAAACTAGATGGAGCCAAGTGGTTTATCGATGCAATTAAGCAGCGTCAAGAGACATTATATGTCACGATGAGCGCCATTGTACATTACCAACAGGAGTACTTCTTAACGGGAGATGAAACCAAACTCAAACCGATGATTCTAAAGGATATTGCGGATATGGTCGGCTTGGATATATCTACCATTTCTCGTGTTGCTAATAGCAAATATGTAGAGACGCCATATGGAACGAAATTGATTAAAAACTTCTTTTCAGAGGCTATGATGAATGACCAAGGGGAAGAAGTATCTACCATTGAAATTAAAAAAATTCTCGAGAACATCATCAATGACGAGGACAAGAAAAAGCCCTATCCCGATGATAAGATTGCGGATTTACTCAAAGAAAAGGGCTATCCCATCGCTCGTAGAACCGTAGCTAAATACAGAGAACAACTGGATATTCCCGTTGCTCGCATGCGCAAACAAATATAACCACCTCAACAGCCAGCCAATTTAGGTTCAGCCTTATGAAAAATCTAGCACAGCTTGTTTCCTATCTTTTTCATCCGATTCTCGTGCCTTTACAAACGGTTGGGTTGTATTTTATTGTTGAGTATTACTATTTCACGCCACTGGAGTTATCCATTATTCTCAGTCAAGTGGCTATTGTCACTTTTTTCATTCCCATCTCCCTCTACTATTTGATGCGTTCCTTGCGTATTTTACAGTCTAGTGTCATGGTGAGCGAAACCAAAGAGCGCATCTTTCCTTTTGCGCTGAATATTTTATTGCTTTACACCCTGAAATCCCTGGTGCTATACAACAACAGTGCCTATGAGCTCAAAATCTATTTTTGGGGCTTGATGCTGTCGTATTCTCTTTTGTTGGTTGGTGCCCTATGTAAACAGAAATACAGCGTGCACACGACTTTATTAACCGCTGGGCTTAGCTTTTTTACCTTATTGCTGATCCACCAAAAAACACCTGCTTTAATCTTATTGATTGGCTGTATCCTCATCACGGGATTAACAGCAAGTGCTCGTTTATATTTGCGTGCGCATACCTCCTATGAAGTTATTCTAGGTGGATTAATTGGAGCTATTCCTCAAATTTTGTGTTGGGTACTTTTACAATAATTCCATTCTTAGGTGTTAATTTTTAAATTTAATTAATAAAAAGGAATACCTTTTCCGCAAATTCAATCGTTTACCTCCCATAACAGATGAAAAGGATTCTCTTATTTTTACTATTTTCTTTAGCTGCACAGGCACAAAATGCTGCACTGGATTCCATTTGTATTGAGTATAAACTTGAACATGGGCTTTTTCTTGTTTCACAGCACAACAAATATGGTCTGATTGACAGCTTAGGAAACTCTATTGCTCCTATTATTTATGATGATATGGACAATGCAAAAAAATGGCATTTTGCATACTTACCATTTGAAGGCACAGACTATATCACCGTCAACAAAGGAGGCAAAATAGGCCTTATGGATAAAACAGGAAAACTAATTGTTCCAACAGCCTACGAGGACATTAAAATAAAATCTAACCTCAGCTTGATTATAACAAAATCAGAAGAAGGAATGCGTCTATTGGATTTGGAAGGCAAACCACTATCTCTCTTTTATGATTGGATGGATTTCAGTGGGACATATATTGTGGTAAGGAAGAAGAATAAATATGGATATGTCAATCCAAGGGGAAAAATAACCTTACCCATTTGCTACGATAAAGCAATGGATTTTAGGAGTTATGATATGTACACACAAGACTATGCGATAACAACATTAGGGGACAAGAAAGGCTTTATTCACAAAAGTGGTTCTGTTGTTGTGCCCCCTATTTATGATGAAATTGAACCGGACTTCAGAACGCCTTATATACGCATTCGTTTGGATGGTAAATACGGCGTAATAGATCGAGCTGGAACTGTATTAGTTTCGCCTGACTACGAGGAAATGGAGTTAAACTTCGAACAGGGCTATGCCCTTATCTATCACTATCGTGATTCACTTCCTAAAGCATTAAAAAACCGATTATATGGAGCCGTTAACTTTCAGAATAAACCAACCTTAGCCCCTATTTATAACCAAATTTTTCATTCCCCTACTAGTCATAAAGACCTTGCTATACTATCTACAAAGACGGGAGTAGGATTGGCAAATCCAAAAACCGGACAAATCATAGCCCCTCCAATTTTCATGACGATTGAAGACGAGTATTTAGATGAATATGGAATAGCCATTCTCATCCAAGCGAGAGAAAAAAACATATCTCGAGAATATTACTCCGAACTTCAACGCAACTATTATGCACATAAAAACCCAGGACCAAACAACTTAACCGCTTTACTAAAAAACCCAGAAGCGTACCAATATGGAGCAGTAGATAGAGAAGGGAACATCCTCGTTCCCTCTACCTATCAACATGTAGAACTTATTCGAGGATATGGGTATGAGTATCCCGTTACCTTTTTTAAAGCGCAAACATACGATAACAAAGAAGTTGCCTATGACCTAAAAGGAAAGCAAGTAGTTGCCGCAAAATATGATAAAGTACAGCCCCTATACAAGGGAGTGGACAAACAACTAGGCTATGTTATTGTCAAGCAAAACGACCAATTTGGTTTAGTTAATTCTAAAGGTAAGATCCTAATCCCCATTACCTACGATTATATAACTCAGACACCTAGTGGTTTACTTCAAGTAACAAAAGATAAGAAAAAAGGGCTGATGAACCTAAAAGGCAAAATTGTACTTCCGCTTGGTTATGATCAACTAATAAATGATTGGTACCAACCTGACCTCATCAAAATAGAACAGGACAATACGTATGGTATGCTAAAAGTAAATCGTACAGCACAGACGGTACAGCACATCATTTCGTCGGATTATTCCGCTATTACTCCAGCAATTCATAAAGAAAAAAATGAATTACTATTTTTTATCGTCAAAAAAGATCAATATTACGGTTTATATTCACCCCAAGGTACTTTAGTCTGTCCCCCTATTTATGACAACATCACCGATTACAATGGAGGAAAATACGCCTTAGTGTATAAGGACAATCAAGTCGGTTTACTGAAAATGGATGGTACATTTGCATTTCCGCTACAAACCTATACCAACTTTCGTTATAACCAGGCAAATGGTATCTGGACGTTGTATTTAGACGAAAATAAATTTACGATAGAAGAGTAAATCCGTATAAACGTCTTTTTAAAGCTATAAGATATAAAAGATAACGCCGACTTTGAACAGCCTTAGCTTTTCTGCATCCCCTTGGATGGGAGCTTCTTTATAGATTGTATTTAAGCCGTAATACGCATAGAAGTTCCACGTATTAAATCCAGCACCAATATACATACCTAAGAGCCATTTGTTAATATTTTCATCCCCTCTCAGGGTAGTAGAATAGCTATCCGTTGACGTTTTTAAGCGACTTCCCAGCACATAGCTTGCTTTAAACCCCACATATGTACGCCAGAACTTATGGCTTTCTGGGGTTGATGTTCTCCATCGTAACTCAATGGGAAAGTCCAACAAATGAAGCGAAAGGCTATTTTTCTTGTAATTGGGTAAAGGGATATAACTTCCGTCTTGGGCTATTCCAAAGTTATTGCGCAAGTTTTGGTATGAAAATCCGAAGCCAGGTGCAATTGCTACCGTACGACTTTTATTAATCGGAAAATCACGAAGAAAACCAATATCTACTCCTAAGGAAACAGAATTCCCCTTAAAACCCGCAGGTTTTCCCTGCATAAGTGTATGTGATATACCAAAGTAGAATTGATCTTCCCTATACTTATAATCCAACGCTGAGCTGTCTTTTTTACTAGTCAAATTCGCTAACACCTCATCTTCTTGTGCAAAAGAAAAGGACGAAAAGAAACAACATAAACCAAGTAAAAAGACATTCTTCATGCTACTAATTTATAAAATTAAAAGGAATAAACGAGGCCTACGCCTAGGGTTTGTTTGAATTGAACTTTAGGTCCTTCCATCACTTGTACGCCATCGCGTTCCACTTTTGTTTTTACATTATCGTCATAGATTAAGTTCACCCCAACATTGGCGCGTACGAAATCATTCACTTTCATGTCGAGTTTTAAATCCCACATAACATCAATATTGCCAAACTGATCGATGTAGTCACTGTAGAAGGTTAACTTCGTATCAATAAAAATATTGGTAAATACTTCTCTTTTCCATTCTGTACTGACTAATAACCCGACTTCTGCTTTGGAGCGTTTTCCGCGTCTTAGGATATTTCCGTCATCGTCTTTTATCGCGGGATCCACACCAAAAGCCCCTTGATCGGCCAAGCGCTGATCATTGACAAAGGTGGCTTTATAGGTCAAAGGAGAGATGTAGTATTTAATTCCTGTTTTGGAGTCCATATATTCTCCCCCAATCCCGACGAATAAGTAAGCAGGCGCAAACCATCTGGAAACAGGATCATCAGTATTGGGGTAATTAAACCCATCTGTAAATTGAGTTTTGAAATTCAACTTGGATACATAGTACCAATCTGAACCAGCTGAAGATTTATATCCAAACGTTGAATTAAGTTCCAATACGTCATCCGTTTTGCGCAGCTCGCGATCAGACTGTTTATTTACACCATAGCGTACATTTAAGACATTATCCCAGATCAAACGCCCTTTGATATACTTTCGACTAAAATCACCTTTTAGCAAGCCGGAAATCGAATTATCTCCCCCTGCACTCCAGTTGACAAAGGCAATTTGATTAAAATCTAAACCTACTCTATTATTCTTTTCCCAGTACCCTACAATTTCGTTATTCACAGGAATTGCAGATAATTGAATCTGAGGATTAAACTTCGTTTTGATTTGCGTGTACTTCGGCGCGGCTCTTTCCACAAAAACTTCGGGCTTAAAGAAGTTCAAATCTTCTCTACTACCCAAGTTCATATAGCTCATCAATAAATCTTCTTCTGCATAATTTTGACGTGGCAAAAAGTTCATTAAGGGATTGAAGGGATTCTCTTGTACTTTCAAGGTATCCTGTGCTACGGGTGTCTGAGGTTGTGGATTTCCTTGCGGCGTTTGTCCTTCTTGTGCCTGTACACCGATTCCCCAAAAACTTAATACAGCAGTTAACAAAGCAATCTTTCCTGACTTATTCAAAACTTTCACGAATTAATTTAACAATTGATTCCAGGTCTATGCCACACATTTGGTATTGTTCTTTTACCGTCGCATGTTCGATGAATTCATCGGGAACACCTAAATTGAGTACAGGAATACCGGGATAGTGTTTAGCAACAAATTGCGCAATAGCACTTCCAAATCCTCCGATAATCGTTCCATCTTCGATCGTTACAAGGCGCTCATGTGTTTGACAAATGCGATGTAAGACCTCCTCATTTAGCGGTTTCACAAACATAAAGTGCTCATGGGACCAAGCCTCTGTTTCTACTTCTTTAAAGGCATCAATAACCGTATTGCCTATTACCCCCGTAGAAATCATCGCAAATTTATTGCCTTTTCTTAAATTTTTAGTTATTGAAGCGTTAACTTTTTTAAAGTCTTCACGCCAATTGGTTTCTTTTACTCCTTTTCCTCTAGGATAGCGTATTGCCCAAGGGGTGTCAATTCCCAGTTGAACCGTATAGAGCAAATGACGCAATTCTATTTCATCTAGAGGTGCTGCAATCACCATATTGGGAATACAATTCAGATAGGCTAAATCAAAAACTCCTTGGTGGGTAGCACCATCTTCACCTACTAGCCCAGCACGATCCAAACAAAAGACAACAGGTAGTTTTTGCAAGGCCACATCGTGAATGAGTTGATCATAGGCCCGTTGTAAAAACGTAGAGTAAATAGCACAATATGGAATGAGCCCTTGTGTTGCCATTCCCGCTGCCAGTGTTACAGCATGCTGTTCCGCTATTCCCACATCCAAGGCGCGTTCAGGAAAAGCTTCCATCATATATTTCATGGAACTTCCTGTAGGCATAGCAGGGGTAATTCCGACAATCAACGGATTCTGTTCGGCCAATTCCACCAACGTATGCCCAAATACATCCTGATACTTCGCCGGATATTCTTTTTCCTCCTTGCGGATGAGCTCACCTGTAGCACTGTCAAATTTCCCTGGAGCATGATATTTCACCTGATTTTCTTCCGCTTGCTTTAACCCTTTTCCCTTAGTGGTAATCACGTGTAAAAACTTCGGCCCTTTGTGCTTTTTCAACTTGGTTAATTCCTTGATGAGTTGCTTTAAATCATGCCCATCAACAGGTCCTCGATAATCAAAATGCAAGGACTTAATCATATTGTTGCGCTTGTGATTTTTTCCTTCTTTTACCGCAGTGAGGTAGTCTTTCAATGCCCCAACACTTGGATCAATTCCAATGGCATTGTCATTTAAAATCACCAGCATATTTGCATCACTTACTCCTGCATGGTTGAGGCCTTCAAAGGCCATACCCGCAGCGATAGACGCATCGCCAATCACCGCAATATGTTGCTTGTCGTAGTCCCCTTTGAGTTTAGAGGCAATAGCCATCCCCAATACAGCAGAAATAGAAGTAGAGGAATGCCCTACACCAAAAGCATCATAGACACTTTCCTCCCGCAATGGAAAACCACTTATTCCTCCTTTTTGGCGATTGGTATCAAAAATAGCTTGACGCCCCGTTAACAATTTATGGCCATACGCCTGATGTCCCACATCCCAAACCAATTGATCTTTGGGGGTATCAAATACATAATGCAAAGCAATGGTGAGTTCTACAACCCCCAAACTCGCTCCCAAATGACCTTCTTTGGTGGCCACAACATCAATAATAAATCGTCGAATTTCAACTGCTAAGTCTTCCAACTGAGCGAGACTCAATTTTCTGAGGTCTGAAGGATCCTTGATTTGTTCTAATAACATAGGGCAATGGCTAATCGGTTCTACAAGAAAACAAAATTACAACTTTGTTTTTGCTTTTCTGCTTTTTTGTTTTTTTGCGCGGTTTGTTGTTTGTTCTTTGCTATTTGTTCTTTGTTATTTAAACCCTCACCTAATCCTCACCAATCCTCACCAAACCCTCACCAAATCGTAACGCAGCGTAGATTCATCGAACACCAAAACAAAATATAAACTAGATGAGATAAATCACCAATCTCCCCCTAAATAGTGATTTTTTAACATTATCAAAAACCGAAAACCTTTTTCAGTTAACTTTGTACAATTAACAAAAAGAGGATGGATATTTTCACAGACGAATATTTTATGCGTATTGCGCTAAGTGAAGCCCAATTAGCCTTTGAAAAAGGAGAGATTCCCGTAGGAGCGATTGTCGTTTCAGACAATAAAATCATTGCTAAGTGCCATAATCTAACTGAATTACTGCACGACGTTACGGCTCATGCCGAGCTACAAGCCGTTTCCTCAGCCGCAAATTATTTAGACGCTAAATACCTGAAGTCATGCACTTTATTTGTAACTTTAGAACCCTGTCAGATGTGTGCAGGCGCTTTATATTGGAGTCAAGTTTCTCGCATCGTGTGGGGAGCTAGTGATGAAAAAAGAGGATTTCAAGCCATGGGTGGACAACTCCATCCAAAGACAACGGTAACAAAAGGGGTATTAGCCGAGGAATGTGCGGCACTCATGCGTTCATTTTTTGAAAAAAGAAGATAAAAAACCATAAAAAAGCTATGAAGAACAAAATTGTATTAACCGTAGTATGTCTACTTTTAGCCTTTCTACAAGCGTGTAAAAAAGACGCTACCCAAGATTTTCCGCTATCCGATCCCAAGGACTTTAGCGCGTACATCGGCGCCTTTACTACAGGAATGATTTCCTCTAAATCGCCCATTGATATTGCTCTAACAAAAAACTGGGGCGAATGGACGGATCAACAAGAAGTGGATGCAAAACTATTCACGATTTCACCAGCAGTAAAAGGGAAACTACACTATTTAGCTAATCAAACCCTGCGTTTTGAACCTACTGAGCGCTTAAAACAAGACCAAAAATACTATATTACTTTTCACTTAGGAAAGCTAACTACAGTAGAGGAAGGCCAGCAGTCGTTTTCTTTTTTGGTTCACACCGTACCTCAACAATTTACTGCTGAATTCGCCGATTTACAATCAGCAGATAAGGACACTTATATCCTCAATGGAACCATCAAATCCAGTGATTGGATCAGCACAGAAAACATCAAAAAGATCGCTACAGCTCAACAAGAGAAACAAGGCCTTGAACTTACTTTTCAAACCAATGACAGTCAAGAAAGCAAAGAATTCCCCTTTAGTATTCGCGGCATCAAACGTCAAAAGGACAGCAGTGAACTGACGTTAGCCTTAGACGGAAAACCAATGCAATTGGACCAAAAAAACACGCAAACATTTGAGATTCCAGCGCAAAATGTATTTCAAGTTCATCAAGTACTAACCACAGTAGGAGATAATCACGCTTTTGCCATCAACTTTTCCAATCCCATCAAAAAGAATCAAAGTTTAGAAGGACTCATTCGCTTACAAGGATTAGAGAGTCTTCCCCTTACTTTTTTAGTAGAAGGAAACCTCATCAAAGTGTATAGCGAAAAAGCATTACCCGAAGAGGTTGTCTTAAATGTACAAGAAGGAATTAGCGATAGCTATGGCACCAAATTAAGTGGAATCTACGCAGAAACCATTACGTTTGCTATTCCGAAACCCGAGGTGCAATTGCTGCAAAATGGAACGATACTGCCCTCTTCAGAAAATTTAAAAATTAACTTCAAAGCGACTTCTTTACGAGCTGTTGATGTCAAAGTATACAAAGTATATCAAAACAATATTTTACAATTCTTACAATCCAATAATTTGGATGGTGCCTACTCGCTATACACCGTTGCGGCCCCTATTGCCAAAACAACCATTGAATTGACCAATCCGGATCCAAAAGCGCTTATGCGTTGGAATGCTTATGCGTTGGATTTATCAACCTTAATCAAACCCGATCCAGGAGCGATTTATCATGTTAAGTTCTCATTCAAAAAAGCCTATGCGATTAACTGTGTATCAGATGGAGAAGAAGAAATCGACATGGAAGAAGAAGAACTTTCTCCAGAAGATGATGAATACGAGTATTACTACCGCTATTATCCATGGGAAGAAAAAGACGACCCCTGCTCAGAGGCCTACTATTACTATATGCAAATGCCATCTACCAATGTATTGGCAAGTGATTTGGCTCTTATCATCAAAGGTGGAAATGACAATGTCTATACGGCTGTTGTAACGAATATTCTAACCACTGCCCCTGTCAATGGCGCTACGGTTGAATTTTACAGCTACCAACAACAACTAATCACGTCAGCAAAAACAGATAACAACGGAATTGCTAAGGTTAATTTAGGCAAAGACAAAGCCTATTTTGCTGTTGCCAAACAAGACAACAATACCACCTATATCAAGATTGATCAGGCCAATGCTTTATCCATAAGTAATTATGATGTGGACGGAACAACCCTACAAAAAGGGATGAATGGTTATATGTACACAGAACGTGGAGTTTGGCGACCAGGAGATGATATTCACATCGGATTTATCTTAGATGATATGGCCAATCCACTCCCTGAAAATCATCCAATTAAACTGACCCTATCGGATCCTTTCGGTAAGGTAACAGAACAACTGGTTCAGAAGAAAAATACCGCCAACCACTATGCCTTTAAAATTAAAACGGATAGTGAGGCTCCTACAGGAAACTGGGAGGCCGTGATTCAAGTAGGTGGTGCAAAATTCTATAAACGCATTAAGGTTGAAACGATAAAACCCAACCGCTTAAAAATAAAAAATAATGCAGAGGGCAAAGTCCTTACTTCCGATTATTACAACAAACAGGTAGATTATACAGTGGAGTGGCTACAGGGAAGTACCGCTAAAAACCTAAAAGCGGATGTACAAATCAAATTACTTCCAGAGCAAACGACCTTTAAAACGTTTCCAAACTATCGTTTCAACAATAGTTTATCTTCTTATGCAACAGAAGATATCAACGTATTTTCAGGACGAACAAGTGAAAATGGAACCTTCTCTTTTGCTTTAAACTTGAAAAATACGGTGGAAAATTCTGCCATGTTAAAAGCTATTTTAACTACCAAAGTCTATGAAAATGGAGGGGATGTTTCAACCGACGTCTCTACATTAACATATTCTCCTTATGCGAGTTATGTTGGAGTAAAAGCACCAGAGGCTAACAAATACGGCTATTATGAAACCGAAAAACCACTAGCTTTCTCGGTCGTAACCGTTGACAGTGAAGGGAAAGCCTTAGCGCAAAATGTACGCGTAGACGTATACCGCAAAAAAGGCTACTGGTGGTGGAGTTCAAATGAGTATGGAATATCCAACTACAATGCCTCGGATTATTACAGCTTATACAGCTCGGACGAAATAACGACCTCTTCTAAAGGAGGAACGAAATACGAGTTAAAAATTCCGGAACAAGATTGGGGGAATTATGAAGTAGTCCTAACCAATTTAAATAGTGGACATATTGCCTCTCAACAAGTTTATGTGGACTGGCCGTATTGGTCTGCCAAAACTCAGCATAGAGAAGGAAAAGATGCGATTGCCTTATCCATTGCAACCGACAAGAAGGAATATACGGTTAATGAAAAAATTAAATTGTCATTCCCATCGAGTGAAGGTGGGCGCGCACTTGTTTCGATTGAAAGTGGAAGTAGTGTATTAGAAACCCATTGGGTGCAAACCAAACAAGGAGAAACAACCTTTGAAGTTCCTGCTACCGCAGCGATGGCTCCTAATGCGTACATCAATATTACGTTGATTCAACCACATGCTTATACCATCAACAATGCGCCAATTCGCTTGTATGGAATCGCGCCAATCAGCGTATACAATAAAAAAACAAAGTTAGAACCGGAGATTATCATGCCGGATAAACTGCGTCCAGAGGAAAAATTCACCCTCAAGGTGAAGGAAAAAAACGGACAAAAGATGACGTATACGGTAGCGATTGTAGAGGATGGTTTACTGGATCTAACGCGTTTCAAAACACCTGCTCCTTGGTCCAACTTCTACAGCAAAGCCGCTTTAGGCGTACGTACGTGGGACGTTTTCGATTACATTATTGGGGCTTATGGCGGAACGATTAACCAAGTATTCAGCATTGGTGGGGATGAGGATTTAGGAGCGGGGCAAGTGAAAAAAGCCAACCGCTTTAAACCTGTCGTTATCTTCTCTGGTCCACATACCTTAGAAAAAGGAAAGACAGCAACACATGATATAAAACTGCCGAAATATATTGGTTCGGTTCGAACCATGATTGTCGCTTCTCATACCGAAAGCAGAGCCTATGGACACACAGATAAAACGGTAAAAGTCAATAATCCGTTGATGATTTTAGGTTCTTTACCAAGAAGAGCCGTTCCAGGAGAAAAAATCACTTTACCCGTGACTGTATTTGCCATGGAAAATCACGTTAAAAATGTACAGATTACCGTTAAAACAGATGATAAATTCAGTATTAATGGAGCATCCACTCAATCCTTAACTTTTAGTGAACCAGATGAAAAAGTAGCGTATTTTGATTTAGAAGTAGCCAATAAAACAGGAATTTCCAACATTGAAATTGAAGCAACTTCTGGAAAAGAAAAAGCAACCTATAGTATTGAATTGGACGTACTCAATCCAAACCCAGTAACCACACGTACGCAAGTGGTGAGCATTGATCCACAAAGCGAAGAAAACCTAGATTGGAATCCTTTCGGTATTGCGGGAAGTAACAAAGCAACCTTAGAGCTTTCTACCTTCCCAAATATCAACTTAACCACGCGTTTAAATTACCTAATTACTTTCCCTCACGGGTGCACCGAGCAAATCACTTCGGGTGTATTTCCTCAGCTTTACCTTGGGGAGTTAATTACGTTGGATGACAGCAAAAAACAAAGCATTCAACGCAATGTGAACGAAGGTATTCAACGCTTAGCACAACGTCAATTCTCTGATGGTGGATTTGCCTACTGGCCTGGCAATAGTTATGCGGATGATTGGGCTACGTCCTACGTAGGTCATTTCTTCCTCGAAGCGGAGAAAAAAGGATATGTATTACCTGTCAACAGCAAATCCAATTGGATTTCCTATCAACAGAAAATGGCGCGTCAATGGAAGTATGATTCCCGTTATAGTACCGATTTCGCGCAAGCCTATCGCCTTTATACCTTAGCTTTAGCAGGTCAACCGGATGTAGCTTCCATGAACCGATTAAGAGAAACACAAGGCATTTCGACTAATACGAAGTTTCGACTAGCAGCGGCTTATGCTTTAGCAGGGCAAAAAGAGGCCGCACAGAAATTAATCGCCCATTTATCACTCGATGATATTGCTGGTTATTCCTACTACGGCTCGTATGAAAGAAACTTAGCCATGGTGGTAGAAACGATGATTCACAGCAATGGAAACAAAGTGAAGACGCATGAATACGCAATCGAACTAGCGAATAAATTAGGGTCATCTCAATGGATGAGTACCCAAACAACAGCCTATGCCTTACACGCCATTGCCAATTATGTTGGCGTACACAAACCTGGAGATGGAATCAACGCGATTTACACCTACAATGGACAAGCGTCTACCGTGAATACAACTAAAGCGATGCTTCATTCGGATTTAAAAGGAATTAAATCTACTAACTCCTTAGCTGTACAAAACAAGAGTAATGCAGTTGTATATGCGCGTTTGACTTCTAGTGGAATTTTACCTGTAGGACAAGAACAAGCGGATCAAAGTAATTTAACGATTAAAACAACCTATCGCGGCACAAATGGTCTTGCTCTTAATCCAGCAAGTTTACAACAAGGAACCGCATTCATTGGTGAGATTGTTATCTCTAATACCAGTAATCGCCGCATTGAGAACGTTGCCTTAACGCATATTGTCCCTTCGGGGTGGGAAATTGTCAACCTACGTTATACCGATGCAGGAGGAACAGAAAATCAAGTCGATTACACCGATATTCGCGATGACCGTTCCCTCTTTTACTTTACGTTAAATGCCAACAGCAGTAAAACGCTAAGAGTTACTTTAAACGCATCGTACTTAGGAAACTACTACTTACCGGGTGTACAAGCCAATGCTATGTATGACAACGCCTACCGTTGTAGAACCATCGGTCAATGGGTGGAAGTAATTAAATAACAGAATAGTAAATCAAGATAAAATACAGGGATTTTCATCCCTGTATTGCTTTATATGAAATTCAAACCCAATTTACAGTGGAAAACATGGAGCATCAAAAAAAAGGTGCTTGTTATTCTTGTAGGCATCGCACTGATTGCCTACTATTTTTGTTTACCTCGAACCTTGTTTGACGCCTCCTATTCTACCGTGATAGAAAGTCGAGACCATCAATTGCTAGCCGCTCAAATTGCTCCAGATGGCCAATGGCGATTCCCCGAAATGCAAACGGTTCCAGAAAAATTCAAAACTTGTATTATCCTGTATGAGGACGAATACTTTCAGTATCATTGGGGATTCAATCCTGTCTCCATGAGCAAAGCTTTCGTATCCAATCTTTCCGCTAATAAAGTAAAAAGAGGAGGAAGTACGCTTACCCAACAAACCATTCGATTAGCCAGAGCAGGACAACCCCGTACCTATGCAGAAAAAATCATTGAATTTATCCAAGCCACACGTTTGGAATTTAAATACAGTAAAGCCTCTATTTTGAAATTATATGCGTCACATGCCCCTTTTGGTGGCAATGTGGTAGGCTTAGATGTTGCGGCTTGGCGTTATTTTGGAACGGCTCCAGCGCAACTATCGTGGGCAGAAAGTGCCACCTTGGCCGTGTTACCCAACGCTCCACGTTTAATTTATCCTGGAAAAAATCAAGAAACACTCTTAAAGAAGCGCAATGCCCTACTCAAAAAACTCTACGATCACCAGAAGATCGATCAAAGTACGTATGAATTAGCCCTGAGTGAACCCTTGCCACAAAAACCACATGAATTGCCACAAATGGCTCCTCATCTTTTGCATCAGATTGCGAAAACCAATAAGGAAGAACGACTGGTAACTACAATCGATTACCAAATACAACAACGAGCAAATGAAATCATTGCCAATTACTATGCGCATTATAAACAAGCCGAAGTGTACAATATCGCGGCACTGATTGTCGATGTTGAAAATCGAGATATCATTGCCTATATTGGCAATTCACCTACGACAGCAGCCCATCAAAAAGACGTAGATATTATTCAAGCTAATCGAAGCACAGGGAGTATTTTAAAGCCTTTTTTATATGCAGCTATGCTCGATGACGCTTCCCTCTTACCCCACCAATTGGTTGCAGATATTCCTGTCGTTATTTCAGGCTACAAACCCACGAACTTTTCCAATAGTTATGAAGGCGCTACTACAGCAAACGAAGCCCTATCACGATCGTTGAATATTCCCTTTGTTCTCTTATTACAGCAATACGGAGTATATCGTTTTTACGACAACCTGCAACAACTACAACTAACCTCTATCAACAAATACCCGGATCACTATGGTTTATCCTTAATTTTAGGAGGAGCAGAAAGCAGCTTATGGCAGTTAACTCGAGCATACGCGGGGATGGTAGGAACCGTAAATAACTACAACCAAACCCGTGATTATCGCACACAAGAAATACAAGAATTAAATTGGAGGGCGAATTACATGCAATCGTTTGGAACGAGCTATAAAGAAAAGACTATTTGGGGTGCAGGAGCGATTTACAATACGTTTGAAGCACTAACCAAAGTCAATCGACCCGAAGGCGACGAAGCTTGGCAATACTACGACTCTGCGCTTAAAATCGCTTGGAAAACAGGAACGAGTTTTGGAGGACGAGATGCCTGGGCTGTTGGCGTGAACAAAAAATACGTGGTAAGCGTATGGGTAGGCAATGCTTCTGGAGAAGGACGACCTTCTATTAGTGGTGTGCGTATGGCAGGGCCGATTCTCTTTGATTTGTTTAAATTACTACCCAAACAAAAGGATATGCCTGCTCCCTTAAACGATATGGAAGAAGTGACTATTTGTGTACATTCTGGTTATTTAGCAGGACCGAATTGTTTGCAAACCCAAACAGATCTCATCCCATTTCGAGCAAAGAAAACAACCTTATGCCCCTATCACAAACTCATACATTTAGACGCGACCTTACAGTATCAGGTTAATAGTCAATGTGAAACTATTGATCAAATCAAACCCACATCCTGGTTCATTTTACCACCAACAATGGCTTATTTTTATCGGAAATCACATAGCGACTATCAAGATTTACCGCCATTTAGAGGGGATTGTGCTCCACAAGATCAACTCAAAAAAATTGAATTTATCTACCCGAAACACGGTGATCATATTTATTTAACTAAAAACTTTTACTCCGAACTTCAGCCCTTTATCGCTAAGGCAAGTACAAGTAGTGCTAACAAAGCCCTATTTTGGTATTTGAATGAACAGTATATAGGAACAACCAAACAGTTTCACGAACTGGCGATACAAGGCAAAGCGGGAATCAACTACCTTGCGATTACGGACGAAGAAGGCCATACACAAACCATTGAATTTTACCTTGAAAAACAAAACTAACAAAAAACCCAAAACGGTCTTCGTTTTGGGTTTTTCGTTATTCTGATATTTCCTTTCCTTTCTCATCAAAGAAATGGTATTCTAAATACGTGTAAGCGTCACGCGGTACAATTTTGATCCATTTCTTGAACTCCATCCACCACTTCACTCGTAAAGAAGGCAATCCTTTCGTTAGATAGGCAGCCACAAAAGGGTGTGTATTCAAGATTATTTTACAAGATGGATCTCTTGCAATAATATTTTCGATTCGAGCTCTAATCTTGTCAATAACCAAGATTGGTGCTTCTATCTCTCCGTGTTCATTGGGATCTTCTTCTCTAGTTTCGATAGAAACCTCAGGTCTCACACGTTGTCTAGTAATCTGAATCAACCCAAATTTACTCGGTGGTAAAATTTTGTGTTTGGCTTTATCATCGCTCATTTCTTCTTTCAAGAAGTCATACAAGGTCTTTCTATTCTCTGGGTTCCCCATATCAATAAAATCGACCACAATAATCCCGCCCATATCACGTAATCTCAACTGACGGGCAATTTCTGCCGCCGCAATTAAATTAACTTCAAGGGCCGTATCTTCTTGTGATTGTGCTTTGTTTGAACGATTTCCGCTATTCACATCAATAACATGCAACGCCTCTGTATGTTCTATAATCAAATAAGCACCTTTGCTCATAGAAACCGTTTTACCAAAAGAGGTTTTAATTTGGCGTTCAATGCTGTATTTCTCAAAGATAGGAACTTCTCTCGATTGGTAATGTTTCACAATCGACGCCTTTGCAGGGGCGATTTCTTGTAGATAGTCCTTGGTTTGATAATACAAATCCTCATCATCAGTAATGATTCCAGTAAAGGTATCATTAAATACATCGCGTAATATGGAGGAAGCTTTATTTACTTCACCCAATACCTTTGAAGGATGATGTGCGGTTGTTAACTTTTTGCACATATTGTTCCACTTCGACATCAAGTTGCGCAAATCTTTATCGATCTCGCTTACTTTCATGCCTTCGGCAACTGTGCGTACGATTACACCAAAACCTTTGGGTTTGATGGATTGTACTAATTTTTTTAGTCGATCTTTCTCCTCTTTAGACTCAATTTTTTGTGAAATTGAGATGCGATTGGAAAAAGGCACAAGTACGACATAGCGACCTGCAATAGACAATTCCGAACTAATACGCGGTCCTTTGGTTGAAATAGGCTCTTTTACTATTTGAACTAGCAAAGACTGATTGGCACTTAAGACATCCGTAATAGCACCATCTTTATCTATTTCTTCCTCAAAAACAAAGTTTTCTAAGGCGTAATCTTTTAATTTACCTCCACTTACAAGTTTAGTGAACTTCAGCAGCGTTTTTAAGTTTGGCCCCAGGTCGTGATAGTGCAAAAATGCATCTTTTTCAAAACCAACGTGTACAAACGCAGCGTTTAATCCAGGAACGGGTTTTCTAATTTTGGCAATAAAAATATCACCTACTTGAAAACCTTTACCTTCATCTGCTTCACGCTCTCTGTGTAGTTCAATTAGTTTTCCATCTTTTAATAAGGCAAAATCTACTGTATCAGAATTCGACCTAATAATTAGCTCTTTATTCACACTGTACATTTTTATCCATACTCATTCATTACACTGTTTTTAGGATGGTTGAAACATCCGTTAAAACAAAATGAGTTTGTATAGATGGATTAAACATTATTTTAAAAACAAGCGTACACTTGTTTATTCCTTCTTTAACTTGATAAGATAGCTATCAATGTGCGTACGTCAAATTTCTTAGAAAAGAAAAAAGTAGTATTAAACTACTTTTTCTTTTTGTGACGGTTAGCTCTCGCTCTTTTTTTACGCTTATGCGTTGCTACCTTATGTCTTTTTCTTTTTTTACCACTTGGCATAATGTGTGTAATTTAGAGATTAATAAATTATTTTACTTTTACTTCTGTGTTTGATTTTACACCTTCTACAAACACTTTAGCTGGTTTAAATGCAGGAATGTTGTGAGCTGGAATTCTAATCGTTGTGTTTTTTGAAATGTTTCTTCCAGTTTTCTCAGCTCTTGTTTTGATGATAAAACTTCCAAAACCTCTTAAATACACATTTTCACCTGTTTCTAACGACGCTTTTACTTCATCCATAAAAGATTCTACTGTCGCTTGAACGTCACCTTTCTCAAGCCCTAATTTCTCTGAAATTTTAGCTACAATGTCCGCTTTAGTCATTTTAGATATTAATTATATTTGTTGTTGTCCGTTTTTTTTTAGAGTGTGCAAATATATTAATTTATAATCCAATAATTCAATCTTAATCGATTAAAATTTAATTATATATCGTTTATTTTTGCCCCTCACACATTTTAATCATGATTTTCTCTAACAAACTAATAGCTTGGTATTTAGACAATAAACGTTTTTTACCTTGGCGTGAAACAAAAGATCCGTATTCCATTTGGCTATCAGAAATTATTCTTCAACAGACGCGAGTAGCGCAAGGACTGCCCTATTTTGAGGCCTTTAAACGGACGTATCCTACTGTTTTTGATCTAGCAAATGCCCAAGAAGATGATGTTTTATTACTTTGGCAAGGGTTAGGATACTATAGCCGAGCGCGTAATTTACACGCAACCGCTAAAAAAGTAGCCTATGAACTTCAGGGACAATTTCCAACAACCTATAAAGACTTACTCTCACTCAAAGGGGTAGGTGAATACACCGCCGCTGCAATTGCCTCTATTGCCTATGATGAAGTCATTCCTGTTGTTGATGGAAACGTTTTCCGAGTTCTCGCACGAATTTACGGAATTACATCTGATATATCTACGCAAAGAACAAAAAAAGAATTTCAACAGATTGCTGCTGGTCTAATTTGTACCAAACAGCCCGCTATTTTTAACCAAGCCATCATGGATTTTGGCGCCCTCCAATGTACCCCCAAAGGAACAGATTGCACCCCTTGCCCTTTTATAACGACCTGTGTCGCTTACCAAACAAATCAAGTGGATAAACTCCCTGTAAAGCTAAGTAAAACAAAGGTTAAGAACCGATATATGGACTTTGTTATCTACCTGGATGACAAAGGAAATACACTATTGGAGCAACGTACCCAAAAAGACATTTGGCAAAACCTCTACCAATTTCCAGTCCTAGATCGATTTGAGGACACTCCTGTCAAGATTGAGGATTATCTTGCACAACAGTCCATTGCTAAAGAGATAACGCATATTGAACAGCTAACATCCGAGCGCATCATACACCAACTTTCCCATCAAAAGTTACATCTTCACTTTTGGTTGATTAAGACCAAGGGCATTCACGGAACCCCAATTCCTTGGTCTGAATTAAATAAATTTGGTTTTCCGATTGTAATTCATAACTTTATTCAATCCTTAACGGTATAATTTTTTCACTTATGAATGGCACCTTGAACAAAGTTACCCTTATTGGTCACCTAGGCGAAAATGTAAAAATACACTATTTCGAAAATGGCAATTGCATTGGGCGTTTTTCCTTAGCAACGAACGAAGTTTACATTAATAAGTCCACCAATGAACGTATTACTTCAACAGAATGGCACAATATTGTGGTACGCAATAAGCAGGCTGAAATTTGTGAAAAACACCTCACGAAAGGAGATCGCATCTATGTAGAAGGCAGAATCAGAACCCGACAATGGACCACAGAAGAGGGAATACAAAAGCAAATTGTAGAGATTATTGTTACGGAATTTCTATTTTTAGACACCAAAAAAGAGGCTGGAAAAACAACGACCCCTGAAGAAATTGAACGCAAAAAGGCCATAGACAACTTCACAATTCCCGGAGAAAACAACAACGATAATTTACCTTTTTAATCGGATAAGTACATCAAATTTATGTTTCAAAAAACATTAGCCTACTATGGCGTCGCCTTTTTAGGCCTATTACTTACACTAGGATCTTGCAAAAAAGAAACTACACCAAGACCACCTGCGTATTTAACATTAGAATATCCCCAGCAAGAATATCAACGCTACGAGAATTCATACCATCACTTTACGTTTGATTTAAACAAAAATGCGCGTGTAAAGGAGATTAAATCGACCGCTTTCGAGGTGCATTATCCGCAAATGAAAGCTACCATTTTCATGAACTACAAAACAGTTGACAACAATTTAGACGCCTTACTCAAAGATGCGCAAAAGTTAACGTATGAACACTTTATTAAAGCGGATGAAATTATCGAACAGCCCTATCTTAACGAAGAAAATCGCGTGTATGGTATGTTTTATCACGTCGGTGGTAATGCAGCAACCAATGTACAGTTTTACGCCACAGATAGCGTCAAAAACTTCGTAGTTGCCTCGCTGTATTTTTATGCCAAACCAAACTTTGATTCCATCCTTCCCGCTAGTCATTACATCCAACAGGATATGCGAAAAATGCTAGAATCACTGCGTTGGGAACAAACTAAAAAATAAAAAAAAGCTTTCGATAATCGAAAGCTTTTTTTTTCTATCACACAATTAAAGTGCTTTTACTTCTAAATTTTCTACTGTATAGGCGCCATTGGCAATCTTCTGAACCGTTTGTGTCAACGATTCACTATTTTGTTTGGCGTCATCAAAAACAACTGTTGCCGTTTTGCTGTCAAAATCAACCATCGCTTCTTTTACTCCTTTCAAACCACTTAACTTTCCTTCTATCATCTTTGCACATCCTAACGCACAAGTCATTCCTTCAATTTGAAAAGTAGCTTGTTCCATGTTTCCTGCTACTTCATTCGTCTCTGTAGCTGCTGTTTCTACTTGTTCCACTGCCTCTACTTCTTTTTTAGTTTCTCCTTTACATCCCACTAAAAAAACTCCTCCTATCAAGGCCACTAATCCTAGTTTTACTATTTTCATTTTGTTCGCTGTTTCTACTTTGATTAATACAATGTTTTAGTAAAACAAAAATACAAAAAAATACCCGCCTTTTTGCTCTAATTCATTCTTTTTGTTTTGATAATCAATCTAAACGGTGGACAGTTGACGGTTTACAGTGGACAGTAGATAGTAGATGATAAACTGTTAACCGTTAACCGTTAACTAAAAAAAAATCGCTATTCAAATTGAATAGCGACTTTCACAAAAGAATTATAATTAATTTTAAACAAGATTATTTAAAATCTGCATCCGATACTCCTTCGTTAACTTTTACTTCCTTGATTTTCATTTCGATTTCAATTCCAACATTCATCGATTGAAGAAACGGAAATTTAATTCCTTTTACTTCTTTGTAATCCGAATAGTTAACTACTTGTTGCATTTTTTGCCCCATTTGCTCGACCTCTTGCACTACAGCAACTTTCAATCCTGTTGTAGTATCGTAATAGCTTGTGGTGTTTCCCACTTTCACTCCGTATGCATCAACTCCATTGATTGCTTCAATTCCTGTTAATACCGCCGATGGATTCGCTTTTAACTCACCAAACGGTGTTGCTTCTGCTTGTGCATCTTTCAATTCTTCTCCAGCAAGTTCTGTTTTTTGTCCTTGTACAACAGCATAACCTGTTTTAGGTGTAATCACTTGTTTTGACATCACCGCTCCCATCATCTTTTGCTCAGAGGATAAGAATCCGTCTTTTATTTTATTCACCATCTCCAATTTCATACCTTGTACTTCCGCTTCACTTGTGATGAATAGCGATTTCACCGCTTTCACTTTTGCTTCACCACCAATAGCTTGGATATAGTCGGCTAAAACTGTTTGCACCGTTACTCCTGCAGGAACTTCTTTCTTGAATACTGGTTTTTCTACCGCATTTGCTTCTTTATCATAGAAGAACATAGGTTTATTCAGCCCTTCTAATCCTGTTACAACATCGGCTCCTTTTCCAACAATCACAATGCGCATTTGATCATTTAAGAAATACTTTTGCGCTGCTTTTTGGATATCTGCTGGCGTTACCGCATTAATGCGTTTGATATAATTTTCGTAGAAATCTGCAGGTAATTTATGCAATTCTTTATTTAAGGCATAACGCGCAACAGTTTCTGGTTTTTGAATTTGCATCACAAAGTTTCCAATGTATTTTGCTTTTGCCATTTTCAACTCCTCGTCTTTGACTAGCGTTGTACGCATTAAATCAATTTCTTTGATGAATTCTGTTACTGCACTATCTGTTACTACGTTGCGAACAGAAGCGCTTGCTCTGAATTTACCTGGGTATTTGCGAGCCGTACTGATTGAAGAATACGCACCATACGTCCATCCGTGTGCTTCACGTAAATTTAAGAACAAACGTCCTTCACCACCACCACCTAAGATTTGATTGGCCAATAAAGCAGCAAAATAATCCTCATCTGTCATTTTTAAGTTCACCTCATTCACTAAGGCAATCTCAGACTGTACCGCATTTGGCATATTAACAAAGTCAATTTGCGTCGTTGCTACGTTTTTATTAGTTTCTATTTCTTCAAAAGCTACAGGTGATTTTTTCCAATTGTTAAACAACGACTTAACCGCTTTTTCTGTTTTTTTGTAGTCTACATCTCCTACTACTACTAGATACGCGCTATTGGGTGTAAAATACTTGGTATAATAAGCTTGTACGTCAGCTAAAGTTACATTGCTTACGGTTACTTCTGTTTCAAACTCTCCCGCTGCTGTATGTTTCCCATACAACAACGCATCTTCTACGCGACTTGCAACAGCTGACACACTTTTTTCACTTGTTTTTAATGACTCGATAACTTGCGCTTTTGCCTTGTCAAATTCTTCTTGTGTAATCACTGAATTCAAGGCTCCATCCGCTAATAATCCCAAAATAGTTTCATTGTATTTAGACAATCCACTAGCAAAGGCTCCACTAGAGAAAAAACGAATATTTGCGCCTAAGAAGTCAATTTCATCATTAAATTGTTCTTTGGACATTTTTTTCGTTTGATTTCCTAAAACTTGGGATAAAATAGAGGCAACCCCAGCCTTATCTCCCTCCACAACCAACGGATTATCAATTGTTAAGATATATGATACTTGAGGTAATTTATGATTGGGAACAACCAAAACTTTCAATCCATTCTTCAAGGTAAATGAAGTAGGCTGTCCTACGTGAACGGTAGGTACAGGTCCTGAAACGGGTTGTTTTCTGTCTTGTGCTTGTAATTGAGCAGCCGCTAAAGCAAAAACTAAACTAGCTGCATATAGATATACTTTTTTCATTTCTCTTCTTCTTGTTTCGCATTAGTTATTCGCTTCTTTCTCTGGCGTGTAATCTAAAATCAATCGCTGATTTTTATTCAAATATTTCTTTGCCACTTCGCGGATTTCCTCACGTGTAATAGCTCGGTACATTTCAATATTTGTATTGATTAAATTCGTATCACCATACAATAAGCTATACGTAGCTAAGTTATGAGCCAATCCTTCTAAATCAGAATTACCACTTACATACTCATTTTCTAATACGTTTTGTAATTTTTGAAAATCGCGTTCTGAAATTAACTCCGTTTGCAATTTTTCAATTTCTTTATCGATTTCGGTTACTAAATCTTGTGTTGTATACCCTTGCATTGGTAAACCATAGATTAAATAAGCGCCATAATCTTCTTGACTTAAATTAAACGCACCAATTTCTAAGGCTTTTTTCTGCTCATCTACGATTTTTTTGTACAGACGCGAACTTTTTCCATTCGATAAGATAGACGAAATCATATCCAATACGCGAGCATCACGTGTTTTCATTGATGGTGTGCGATACGCTTGCACCAACATTGGAATTTGAACGTTTGGATCTTGGTATTCAGCTTTAATTTCTTTGGTAATTGGATCTTCTTGAATTGCCGTACGTGTTACTGGCGTACCTTTGGCAATCGTTCCAAAATACTGTTTGATCCAGTTTTTTGCTTGTGCGGTTTCAAAATCACCAGCCACAACTAATACAGCATTGTTTGGAATATAAAACTTCTTATTAAAAGCCAAGAACTCCTCCAATGTAGCAGCATCTAAGTGCTCCATTGATCCAATAGGTGCCCAACGGTACGGGTGTTTTGTAAATAAGTTCTTTTTCACTTCTGGAAGTAATTGCCCATAGGGTTGGTTATCCATACGCAAACGCTTCTCTTCTTTTACCACCTCATTTTGGGTATCTACCCCAATCTGATTGATGATGGGATGCATCAAACGTTCAGATTCCATCCACAACCCTAATTCTAAATTATTGGATGGAAATACTTCGTAATAATAGGTTCTATCATCAGAGGTATTCGCGTTGTTTTGCCCTCCATTGGCTGTTACGATTTTAAACCATTCTCCGCGCTCAATGTTTTTTGTTCCTTCAAACAATAAATGTTCAAAAAAGTGAGCAAATCCCGTACGCTCCGGGTTTTCATCTTTTGCCCCAACGTGATACATCACAGAGGTAATAACAACAGGCGCTGATTTATCCTGATGTAAAACAACTTTTAGCCCATTGTCTAACGTGTATTCTTCGAATTCCACTTTTTGAGCCGACGCTGTCATTCCATAAAATAATGCGCCCAAAATCAAGAGTGATCTTTTCATTTTGTAGTTTTTGAATTTAGTTATGACTATATGAGACGCGTATTTTTGGAAATGTTACAGGTTGAAGTGTTATTTTTTGTTCTTTGTTAGTTTCTTTTTGGAATTTTTTTTGCAAAGATTAGTTGATTGAACCGACTTATCTTGTTCGTTCGTTTATTGTCAAGTGGCCATATAGTCAAAATCGAATACAAATCGAGAATTATGAGCTGTAAACTGTAAACTATCAACCGTTAACCAAATTATTCTCCAAAAAACATTTGACAATTTAAAAAAGATATGTACATTTGCACACTTAAATAAACCTTAATAATTTATTGTTATGTACGCAATCGTAGAGATAGCTGGGCAACAATTCAAAGTTAGCAAAGACCTTAAAGTTTATGTTCACCGTTTGGCAACAGAAGAAGGAGCGACTATCACTTTTGATAAAGTTCTTTTAGTTGATGACAACAACAACATTACTGTAGGCGCCCCAGTTATAGAAGGTGCTTCTGTAGAAGCTAAAGTTTTACAACACCTTAAAGGTGACAAAGTAATCGTTTTCAAAAAGAAACGAAGAAAAGGTTACAAAAAGAAAAACGGTCACAGACAAGCTTTGACTCAAATCGTAATTGAAGGAATCAACTTCGGTGGAGCAAAGAAAAAAGCGACTAAAAAAGAAACAGCTGAAGCAGCTGAGTAATTAACAATTTAAAATTATAACGTCATGGCTCACAAAAAAGGTGTCGGAAGTTCGAAGAACGGTAGAGAATCAGAATCGAAACGCTTAGGTGTTAAGATTTACGGTGGTCAAGCAGCTATCGCTGGAAACATCCTTGTAAGACAAAGAGGTTCTAAGCATAATCCTGGTGAAAACGTTTATATGGGAAAAGACCATACTTTACATGCTAAAGTTGACGGTGTTGTTAAATTCCAAAAGAAAAAAGACAACAAGTCTTACGTTTCTATCTTACCATTTGAAGCTTAAGAATCTAGTTTATCTGAAACACAGATAAAAAGATTACAAAATAAAAAAGGTATTGCGCTTTGTCGTGATACCTTTTTTTTTGTTCTTTGGCTTTTGGCTTTTGGCTTTCGCTCTTTGCTTTTTTGCCTTTGGCTTTTCTGACAAAACTAAATGCTTCTTATCAACCCTCAACTAACTCTCAACTAACTCTCAACTAACTCTCAACTAACTCTCAACTAACTCTCAACTAACTCTCAACTAACTCTCAACTAACTCTCAACTAACTCTCAACTAACCCTCAACTAACCCTCAACTAACCCTCAACTAACCCTCAACTAACCCTCAACTAACCCTCAACTAACCCTCAACTAACCCTCAACTAACCCTCAACTAACCCTCAACTAACCTCAACTAACCCTCAACTAACCCTCAACTAACCCTCAACTAACCCTCAACTAACCCTCAACTAACCCTCAACTAACCCTCAACTAACCCTCAACTAACCCTCACAAACAACATTCTTATTTAGAAAAGATAAAAATAATATTGCACATCTCATTTTTCTTATTTATTTTTGGTCTAAATTAATTATAATACGAAACTTAATAACCCAAACATGATGAAAATAACTAAACTCTTTTCGGCTTTAGCAATTTTTGCACTACTTATAACAAGCTGTTCAAGCGACGATGATGTAATCAGAAATCCACCACCAGAGCAAGGAGGACAAAAAGAAGTAGGAACAGAGCTTTCTTTTGAAGGAACATATGCTTATGGACATGCTGGAAACCCAATTCCATTTGAGTTTAAAAAGAAATCAATCTCAATGCAAATGTCATTAATGGCAGGAAGCGGACAAGAGGATGATACTTACAACATCATCAAAATATACGAAAATGCTGAAGGTGTATTAAAAGTAGTATCTAAACACGAAACAGAAAGTGAATACAAAGCATTTTTCTTGCGTAACATCAAAGAAGGAGAGTCTTTAGACATTAATATCGACTACACATTCCCATCGGAATTAGAGGCAAAAGAAGCTGCATACCCAGCAGCAGGAAATTCAACACCAGACCACGTAAACAACAAATTTGGTTGGTTGAAGTTAACTAAAATGAATGGAGAAGAAATCAAGCTACCCGTACAAGGAAAATACGTTTTCTCTGCTCAAGGGCACACCTATTTCTATAACTTCACGAATGAAACCGTAAACTTCAATGGTTCATATGATATGAAAGTATTGAAGCACAATACGAATACAAATAAAATTTTGATGGAAGGTGAAGGAGAAAAAGCAGGTACTTTCTATGTGGCTCAATTGAAAAACATCACAGATAATACAGTAGACATCGCAAGATTAACGTTTGGTGAAGCTGATGCAAAAGCAAAAGCAGAGGCAGAATTTGCTTTAGCAACTGACGTAGGAGCAAATTTCACTACCTATACAAAAGAAACAACACCAAGTGTACCTTCATTTGACGGATTAAACGGAAAATATGTAAGTGCGATGATTGTTATCGATGGACAAGATATGGGTCAATATGAATTCCATATCGGAGAGAATGACAACGCCTTTTTATTAATGGCTGATTTCTCTGGAACAGGTACTTTCACAGCAGGTGGTAAACTTGACTTAAAAAGAGTATTTACTGACGAAACTAAAGGACAAATGATTTACGAAATCACGGAATCAGCGGGTTACTATGCAGGAAGAACAGGTCAATTCTTAACTTTATATGTTAGAGACTACCAAACAGGTACAAAAGCTTCGTTTGCTATTGCTACAAAAAATGGAGGTTCTTCAATTGCATCAAGTAAAGGTGATATCATCGGTACAACAATAGAAGAAGCTAAAGCAATCGCTGCTCCAGACGCAATGAAAGCTTGGGATGGCGGAATGATGAACTATGCACACGTTTGGATTCCAACAACTAAAAAATAAGGCATTTCCATATTTGTTTAAATAATGAAAAAGGGCTTTTGAAATTAATTTCAAAAGCCCTTTTTTTATTTGGTCACTTTTATTGTATGATACAATTCTAATGCTTTACCATCGGTTAACATGGATACAAAATGACAGATACTCATTAAACGCTCGTATAAACTATCACTTTCAATAATATAACGTTCTGGCAGCAATTTAAGTATTAAACCATCATAGTGATTATCTTCTCCATAATAACGGTTATTTGTAGCCGTTATAAAGCGTTCTAAGAGCGTTTCGATAACTTGATACCCAATGATTTCCTTTTCAATAACTTCTTTGCTCTGGTACACGTTATTAATGCTCACCGCCAAAATATCCTTCATTTGTGCAATATAGGAACACTTTTCTGTCAGGGCAAAAGGATAATCGCCAGCTAAAATCTTCTCTTCATTCTCAATAAACAAACGCGTTACATCGTCAATTAAACTTCCAATAGCTAAAGCACGTAAATAGCTCACGCGATCTTCTTTGGAATTCAATTGGGAATACTTTTGGGTATTGATGCTATTTTGAACAATCATGATGAGAAACTCTAGGGCGTGTTCTTCTGGAATCCAACCCAGGTTAATTCCATCCTCAAAATCAGTAATGGTGTAGCAGATATCATCGGCTGCTTCCACCAAATAGGCCAAAGGATGACGGTGAAAGGCTGTTTCTACGCGATCGTCTTTCATAATCATCCCTAATTCAGAAGCCACATCAATAAACGCTTCTTTATCTCCTTGAAAAAAGCCATACTTTTTATCTGAGATATCACGGGTTGGTTTTTTAGGCAAACTCTCCTTCGGATATTTCATAAACGCTCCAAGCGTTGCATAAGAAATACGCAATCCTCCTTCGATACCCGGGCGCGATTTGGTTAAAATCGAAAATCCGTTAGCATTTCCTTCAAAATCAATCAGGTCTTGCCATTCTTTATCTGTTACTTGCTCTTTAAATCCTTGTCCTTTACCTCGACTAAAGAAATCGCCAATTGCCTTTTCTCCTGAATGTCCAAAAGGTGGATTTCCAATGTCATGTGCTAAAGAAGCTGCAGCAACAATAGCACCAAAATCATTGACGGTGTACCCGTATTCTTCCGATAAATAGGTATATTTCTTTAAAAGTTTTTCTCCTACATTTCGTCCCAAGGAACGACCAACAACCGAAACTTCTAAACTATGGGTTAACCTTGTGTGAACAAAGTCCGTTTTTGATAAAGGGATAACTTGTGTTTTATCTTGCAAGCTGCGAAAAGGAGAAGAAAAAATAATGCGATCATAATCTACTTCAAAACCGATTCTCGTCTGACTTTCATCTAAGCGATTTCGTACAAAGGTGTCACCGTGCTTCTTTAAAGACAGTAACTTTTCCCATTTCATCATATATTCTATTCTTTTATTTCTTTACTAATTTTCTAACGCCAGTTGGCTGGTAATAATGTTATGCTTTACCGTGCGATAAATATGCGTCTTGGCTTCTGCATAGGAAATATCATACAATCGCTCTACTTTCGCATATTCTGGTGGATATACCGCTAACATTTTATCGTAATACAAATCCAAGGCCTCTTTGACAGGTGCCGTATATTCTAACTTCAACTCAAAACGACGCACCAAAGCTTCGTCAATCATTTGAATCTGATTGGTAGCTGCAATTAAGATAGATTTTTGTGGAAAGTTATCGATGAGTTGTAAGATTGCATTAACGACGCGTTTCATCTCACTATTATCCTTGTTGTCATAATCGCGAATTTGACCTAAAGAGTCAAACTCATCAAAAAACAAAACCGCACTCTCGTATTGAATTTCCTTAAATAGGCTTTCGATGTTTTTGGCTGTTTCCCCTAGTTTAGACGAAACAATAGTTGCCAAATTCACAATGATTAGCTTTTTGTCTAGCTGTTTCGCAATGGCTTTTGCGGTCATTGTTTTACCACAACCTGTCTTTCCGTATAACAGAATCTTATTACTCACGGGAAGGTTGTACTTCGTCAAGATTTCACGATACTTATATTCCTTTAAGAACGCTTCGATTTCTCTAGCTACGGCTTCCGTAAACATTACGTCTTCTAAGCGAGTATCCGTTCGATCGATATAATACAAAGAACTCATCTCAAAAATAGGATTTGAACATTATTAACTACAAATATAAGCTAAAAAAAACGTTACACTCTCACGAGTTCCTTTAAAAAACAAAGGAAAATCAATCGCTACTTAATACAACTAGAACTTAGGTTTCCGGCCGTGCTTATTGGGTAAATCTTCTCCTTTTAGTAAAAGTAAGATAAGCAACACTGCAATATTTAATAACGGAATCAATAAAAGTAAAGCAAGTATCCCATGTCGATTAACATCGTGAAGGCGTCTAGCAGAACAAATAATCAAGACATAAATTAATGCAGTACAAATAAAAGAATAGGTTCCTTCAACTTCAAAATAAGGAGCATAAAAATAAGCACTTAAAAATAGACTTCCTAGAAAGGCTACACGCAAGCCGTAATCCTTTCTTGAACTTCTCCCTAAAGGAGCTAAAAATCCTATACTCCAATGGTGAGGATTTGCATAATTCACCTGATCTTGCAAATTAGCTTCTGTGAAATTCATATACACGCCATTATTCAAGTGAATACTTCGCTTTTCCACATGTGCACTATACTTATTGGTCGCTGTCAATTCAAAAGACAAGTACTTCGCATCTAATTCTTTGACGCGATACATAACTTTACCCCTTAATTCGTCCATATAGCCCAAGGGATAAATTCGAATCATATCTGCTTGTTTGCATTCCCAACTAATTTCAATCCAATCTCCCATAAAAAAATACGTCTGATTACAACTAAAATTCACCACTTCGGGTTTATAATAATCTGCTGTTGGTTTAGCTTTTCTGGTTGTTTGTGCACTAGAAGAGGTAGAAGTTGATTGATACAACGTCAAGTCATAAGCTTTTCGTTCTACTTCATTTCCCAGCACCTCATACGCTTTAATCACTTCAAACAACTTGTTTTGATGCGTTGTATTCCCTTGATTCATATCGGGATGATACAGCTTAGACAACCGTCGAAATGCTTGTTTAATTTCGTTTGAACTAGCAGTGGGATTCACTTCTAAAATAGCATAATAGCTGCGCATATACTTGTGTGAATTAAATACTTGAGTTTCTTTCTGTATCTATTTCTTGCAAGAGATACAGCACTCTAATGGAATGGTAATGTAGGGCAATACCAGCAGTTAACAAAATAAATCAGCAGTAAATTCGCTCCTCTCATTTCATTTCTTTGCAGCCCTACTATAAAGACATAAAAAAGGAGATAATTACCCATTATCTCCTCAATTTCTTTATAGTCTTTCACTTAAATACAGCTATTTATTCTTCATCCGCTAAGAAAAACTTCATCGATTTCATGGGGTAAGCTGTTCTACTTTTCCCACTTGGATTCGCAATCACCGATTTGATACTCACCAAATCACCTAATTTAAACTGTGCTTCTGTATATTGGTAATCCAATAAATAAGGGCCACAGAAATAATTACCCTGCTCATCCTTTTCAATGATACCCTTAAATATTCCCTTTTTTGTTTCTTTCGACATGGTTTACTTGTTTTAAGGCACAAAGATACGTTATTTTGTTGACGGTTGACGGTTGACAGTTTACCTTGACAATTGACGGTTGACGATTTCTTCCTTTTCCAAAAAAAATGCTTTTGGCTACTGATGGTTTTATCAAATGCCAAAGAACAAAAGATTGAACAAAAAAAAAGCAACCCTTTCGAGTTGCTTTTTTTTATATTAAAGTTCTAAAGCTTTTTTAGGATTGTTATCCATCAATAATTCTGTTGGGTTTTCTAATGCTTCTTTCACAGCTACTAAGAAACCAACTGATTCACGTCCGTCGATGATACGGTGATCATACGACAACGCTACGTACATCATTGGGTGGATTTCCACTTTTCCATTTACTGCGATTGGGCGCTCGATGATGTTGTGCATTCCCAAAATTCCCGATTGTGGAGGGTTGATAATTGGCGTAGATAACATCGATCCGAATACCCCACCATTTGTGATTGTAAATGTACCACCTGTCATCTCATCCACTGTAATTTGTCCATCACGTGCTCTTGTCGCTAAACGTTTAATTTCAGCTTCTACCCCACGGAAAGATAATAATTCAGCGTTGCGAACAACAGGCACCATCAATCCTTTTGGTCCAGATACTGCAATTGAAATATCACAGAAGTCATATTTAATTTGCTCTTGTCCGTCAATCATTGAGTTTACGTCTGGGTATAATTCTAAAGCGCGAGTAACCGCTTTCGTAAAGAACGACATGAAACCTAATCCAACCCCGTGTTTTGCTTTGAAAGCGTCTTTATATTCGCTTCTTAGCTTGTTTACGTTTGTTAAGTTCACCTCGTTAAACGTAGTTAACATCGCTGTTGTATTTTTAGCTTCAACCAAACGCTCCGCTACTTTACGACGTAACATAGACATTTTTTTGCGCTCTTCCCCTCTTGGTCCTCCTGTTGGAGTTCCCATCGAATGTTTCGCGTTTAAAGCATCTTCTTTCGTGATTCTACCATCTTTTCCTGTTCCAGAAACAGTAGCAGCGTCAATGTTTTTCTCATCTAGTATCTTTTTAGCAGCTGGAGAAGCTGTTCCTGTTGCGTATGTTGCCGCTGCAGGTGCTTGTACTGGTTCTGCTTTTGGAGCCTCAGCTTTTGGGGCTTCAGCCGCAGGCTTAGCCTCAGTAGAAGAACCTCCTGCTGGTTTTGCAGCACTAGTATCGATTAAACAAACTACTTGACCTACAGCCACTGCGTCACCTTCTTCTGCTTTTAAAGTAATGATTCCACTTGCTTCAGCAGGCAATTCTAATGTTGCTTTATCTGAATCAACCTCAGCAATTGCTTGGTCTTTTTCAACATAGTCTCCATCTTTTACCAACCAAGTTGCAATTTCAACCTCTGTAATTGATTCACCTGGTGAAGGAACTTTCATTTCTAAGATGCTCATCGTATATTCTTTAATTAAATATTGTTATGTAAAAATACTCTTTTTTTATTATAAGTTCTTATTAAAAACTTTTTCTACCGCGTAAGCGAAACGTTTTTTCGAACGCGTTGAACTACCTGAAGCTGGCGCACTATACGCTTTATTTCCTGCATAACGCAAAGGCTTCTCTTCAAAGTTCATCAACATATAGCCATAAGCCCCCATATTCTTAGGTTCTTCTTGTGCCCATACGAAATCATCTGCATTTGGATACGCCGCGATAACCGCTTTAATTTGCTCTACTGGTAAAGGGAACAATTGTTCAATACGCACAAAAGCAATATCCTCTCTTCCTAATTCTTCGCGTTTTGCTACTAAATCATAGTAGAACTTACCAGAAACAAAAACTAATGATTTCACTTTTGCTTTATCCACACCTGCATCATCAATAACATATTGGAATTTTCCATCGGTCAAGTCGCTGATAGTCGAAGTCGCTTGTGGATGTCTCAACAAACTCTTCGGTGACATTACGATTAACGGTTTTCTGAAATCTGTTACCATTTGTCTGCGCATCAAGTGGAAGAAGTTCGCTGGTGTTGTACAGTTCGCCACATACATATTGTGTTCGGAACACAATTGTAAGTAACGCTCTAAACGAGCGGAAGAGTGTTCAGCCCCTTGGTTTTCGTATCCGTGAGGCAATAACATCACTAGCCCATTTTGGCTGTTCCATTTATCTTCTGCAGCAGAAATATATTGGTCCATCATGATTTGAGCTCCATTAGAGAAATCTCCAAATTGTGCTTCCCAAATCGTCAAGGTATTTGGATTAGTCAAAGCATATCCATATTCAAATCCTAGAACGGCATACTCAGACAATAAAGAGTTATAGATTCTCATTTGTCCTTTTTGGTCTTTCAACTGATTCAATAAGATGATTGACTCCTCTGTGTCTTCTGTTTTTACTACCGCATGACGGTGAGAGAATGTACCACGCTCTACGTCTTGCCCTGACATACGCACATCATATCCTTCTGTAATCAATGATCCGTACGCCAATAATTCACCCATCGCCCAGTCTAACTTGTCATTTTCAAAGAACATCGCCTGACGATCTCCGATTAGACGTTTTACTTTGCTGATGAATTTTTTATCTTCTGGAAGCGCTGTAATTACCTCAGCGATATCCGTCAATACTTGTTTCGATACTTTCGTATCATAATCCACAACCATTGCTTTTTCATCTACCACGCGGAAGTTCTTCCAGTTTTCATGCATGAACGTTCTGATTTTAGCAAACTCATTTTCACGAGACATTTGCAAATCTTGTTCTAATACCTCTTTATATTGTTGTTCCAAGTCTTTCACGAAGCTCTCATCGACAATTTTATCTTCTAACAATCTAGCGTTATAGATATTTCTTGCGTTCGGATGTTTCGCAATTAATTTATATAATAAAGGTTGTGTGAATTTTGGTTCATCCCCTTCGTTATGTCCATATTTACGGTATCCCACTAAATCGATGAATACATCTCTTCCAAAGGTCATACGGTATTCTAAAGCAAATAAGAAAGCGCGTACAGCAGCTTCTGTATCATCTGCATTCACGTGTAAAACGGGAGAGGCCGTTACTTTAGCAATATCCGTTGAATACGTAGAAGAACGACCATCTGCGTAATTTGTTGTAAATCCAACTTGGTTGTTTAATACAATATGGATTGTTCCTTCCGTTTTATATCCTCTTAGTTGTGCCATTTGCACGATTTCGTATACAATTCCCTGTCCAGAAATTGCGGCATCCCCGTGTAAAGCGATTGGCAATACTTTAGCCGGTTGATTGGTGTATACGGTATCTTGTTTTGCACGAGCAATTCCTTCAATAACTGCACCTACAGTTTCTAAGTGAGAAGGGTTTGGTGCTAAGTTTACGTGAATATCTTTTCCTGCGCGTGTTTTTCTCATGGAACTCAAGCCCAAGTGGTATTTAACGTCTCCGTCAAATCCTTCTACTGTATCATAATCTTTTCCGTCAAATTCAGAGAAAATTTCTTGCGTCGGTTTTTTGAATACGTTGGCTAACACATTCAAACGTCCACGGTGTGCCATCCCTACTACAATTTCTTCTACTCCTTTTTCAGCGGCAGATTCGATTAAGAAGTCCATCGCTGGAATCGCAGCTTCAAGTCCCTCTAAAGAAAAACGTTTTTGTCCTACATATTTTGTATTCAAGAAGTTTTCAAAAGAAACCGCTTCAATTAACTTGTGTAAGATTTCTTTTTTCTCTTCTGCATTAAATTTTGCTTCTGGGATTTCGAAGTGATCTTGGATCCAATTCACTTCTTTTTCATCTGTGATATATTTAAATTCGATACCTAAAGTAGCACAGTAGATTTTCTCTAGTTGAGCGATGATTTGTGCTAAGGTAGAGGTCGGTAATTGAATGGCTTTGGCAGCATCAAATTTGGTCTGTAAATCCGCTTGTGTTAAACCGAATTTCTCTAGGCTTAAATCGGGGTGAACGACTCTTCTTTCTCTAAGCGGGTTTGTTTTCGTCAATAAGTGTCCGTAAGTCCTGTAGCTATCGATTAATTTCAATACCGCTAACTCCTTTGTGATTTGGCTTGTATCCGCCGAATTACCTGTATTTGAACCTGTTGTTGGTGCTGAAACATACGTTACTTTTTCTGTTGTTCCGTCATTAAATTCGTTTGCAAAATCGAAACCTTGAAAGAAAGCTCTCCAACTTGGTTCTACGCTATCTGGATTTTCTAAATATTGATCATACAAATCTGCAAAAAATGCAGTGTGTGCCGCGTTTAAAAAGGAAAATCTATCCATAATTTTCGTCTAAAGACCTATTGATTAAATATTATATATACAAAAATACAACTCTTTGATTACAAAAGTATAAACTTTTTCTTATTTTTATCTCACAACAATTTCATAAAACAGCTATGAGAAGATTTTATGTCAAAAAAATGAGTGTTTTATTCATTTTTTCATTTTTTTTATTGTCCAATTTTTCACTTTTTGCACAACAAAACCGAAATCAGTCCGAAAATTACGATTCTGTCAAAAAATGGAGATTCGGAGGAGGCTTCGGTTTGGGCTTTGGTAGCGGATACACGGATGTGATGTTAGCCCCTAGTGCACTGTACGAAGTGAACCCCTATTTGAACCTCGGTGTAGGGTTACAAGGAAGCTACATCAACAGCAAAAATCGCTCCTTTTACTATAGTAGTGTAAAGGAATACCAATCTTGGATTTATGGAGGAAGTTTAATCGCCCTTTCTAATCCCATCCCTCAATTGCAGCTATCCATTGAATTGGAGCAATTGCGCGTCAACAACACCTATACCTATAAGGAGGATTTACACAAGTTGGATGCCAACTTCTGGAATACCGCTTTATTCTTAGGTGCAGGATACAGCAGTGGCCCTGCAACGGTTGGAATTCGATACAATGTTTTATATCGAGAAAAAGATATGGTGTACGGAAGTGCTTTTATGCCGTTTATTCGCGTTTATTTCTAATCAACCCAGTTTGGATAAGATACAAAAAAAGAGCCGATTGTACAAATCGGCTCTTTTTGTATGCTATGTGTCTTATTGTTCATTTGCTAAAGTAGTACGGAAGTACACCTTTTGAAACTCCCGTTTAACAATCAGGTAAGTCAGCTGTTGAAAGTAATTAAATACATCGCCCTCTTCCAGCGCTCGAATGTCCTTTTCTGCCACATCAATGCGATACAACAACATGGATAATTTGGCAGGCGTACGAGAAGCGATGACTTCCAACTGTTCTTGAATTTGTTGTACGAATTCAAGGGGTGTTGAAACGGGAAAGGTTACGTCCTCATCTACACTCATTCTAAAATCGCGCTCCACTTGCTGAACGAGTAATTCAAACAAAGGTTGCTGTTCTCTCAGTTGATTTTCTAGATAAGTAACGGCTACTTCCATGGCATATTTACATTTGTCTGTTCATTAATTCCTTGCTGAAAACGCGAAGCACCTCTTTCTTATGTTCATCAATCGCTAAAACCTCTACTATCTTCAACGCTTCCTCAGTGTACTGTTCGATTAATTGCAACGACGCTTGTTGAGATCCTGTTTCTACAAATAGTTGCTTTACACGATTGATTTTTTGCTCTTCGTCTAGGGTTTCTACGGTAGCATAAAACGTTGTCAATTCTTCTTTTTGTGCTGAATTTGCTTGTTCTAACGCTTTGAGGTATAAGAATGTTTTTTTATTTTCTAAGATATCCCCTCCAATGCGCTTCCCAAAGGTTGCTTCATCACCAAAGGCATCCAAATGATCGTCTAGTAATTGAAAGGCAATGCCCAAATTCAAACCAAAGTTATAAATCTGGTCGCCGTTCTCTGCGGTTGTTTGAGCGACAATCGCTCCCATTTTCAATGCTGCTGCAACTAGAACTGCAGTTTTATACTCAATCATTTTAATGTATTGATCAATCTGTACATCGGAACGATCTTCGAAACAAATATCGTATTGTTGTCCTTCACAAACTTGAATAGCTGTTTTGCTAAACAACTTGGCTAAATCTCTAAAAATAGCAGGTTCATAGTGTTCAAAGTATTGATACGCTAAAATCAACATGGCATCTCCTGAAAGGATTGCGGTATTGACATCCCATTTTTCGTGCACGGTTTGGTGTCCTCTTCGCAAAGAGGCATCATCCATGATATCGTCATGCATCAAAGAAAAGTTGTGAAATAACTCAATCGCTGTTGCGGCATAAATAGCTTTTTTAGGATCTTCATTAAAAACATCCGCTGCCATTAACGTTAAAACCGGTCTGATTTGTTTTCCTCCTAAAGAAAGAATATACGAAATAGGTTCATAAAGTTCTAGGGGTTGACCATCTAATTGAATGGAATTTAGATAATCCGCGATCTGTTCTTTGTACATTGCTATTGACTGCATCTTCAAAAAAATTTTGGTAAAAATACGCGTTTTTTAAAGACTTTTCGTTTCTCTGCGCTATTCTACCTTTTAACTGCGGCAAATATCCTAAAAATAGATTACTTATCCACTAGTTTTTCTAGAAAAACAACAGCAAAACAGGATCTATACTTTCTCCAATCTCCCATTTCCAATCCTCCTTTCTCCCTTCTGTTTCTCACCTTTATCTGCGGGCTAGTTTTTTCTATTTTTTCCCTGGAAACTTTCAAACTAGTTAAAGTTTTCATAATTAATAGGAAACTTTTAAACCGAATAAGTTTCCTGTCTATATTTGCCCGAATAAAAAGAGATACATGGAAACTTTAATATTAGAAAAAGCTACTCACTTGTTTTTATCCCAAGGATTTAAAAGCATTACGATGGACGATATCGCAGCCGAATTATCGATATCCAAAAAAACAATTTACCAACACTATGCTTCCAAACCGGAACTAATTGAAAAAAGTTTGGTTTACATCAATGAGAAGTTTTTAAAATCACTGGAGATTGTAATTGCTCAAAACCGACCTGCCGTAGCGGAAATTATAGCGGCTCATAACAATATGAATGAGGTTTTTGCTATTGAAACGTCGGTTTGTTTGTACCAACTAAACAAGTATTATCCTAAGATAGCGCAAAAGCAAAAGATTTTTCACAAGAAAAAGTATGTGGGTATCATTGAACGCAATTTAGAAAAGGGAATTAAAGAGGGGGTTTACCGCTCTAATCTCGATGTAGAATTCACCGCACGATTGCATATTGCTTCGGTAGTTTTACTGGATGATCACGATTATTTTGAGCCAGATGAATATACCCATATGCAGCTACATGCTTTACACTTGGAGCATCACATGCGCAGCATCACCACAGACAAAGGATTGAAACAATACTTAGAATTAAAAGAAAGCATCAAACATGACTAAGACCTTCTTAACCGTATGCAGTCTATTCCTTTCTTGTAGTGTATGGGCTCAAGAGCCTTTGACCTTACAAGAAGCGCTAAATTATGCCTTGGAACACAAAGCAGAAGCCAGACAAGCGGCTTTGGATGTCACCAACAGTGACTATCAAATCCAAGAAGTCAAAGCTAATGCACTACCTCATCTTAACGTAGAGGCAAATATTGCCAACAATGTTAAGATTCAAGAGATGCCGTTAACCTTAGGAGGACAAACACAAATGATTCCGTTTAACCTCAAGTGGAATTCTCAAGTGACAGCAACGGCTTCCCAAATCCTATTCAATCAAGCCGTATTTATGGGGTTAAAAGCAGCGCGCTCGGCTAAGGAATTCTACATCATCAACAAAGAATTAACCGATGAGCAAATCATAGAGAAAGTGGCTTCTACCTACTATCAAGTGTTTCAAGCCAAAGCCATGCTAAAAACCTTAGAGACAACCATTGGCAGCACCACGCGCATCAAAGACATTATCGAGGACTTACACCGCAATGGCTTAGCTACTCAAATTGATTTGGACCGTACCAAAGTAAGTTTGAGCAATTTAAAAGCCAATCGTCAGCAAATCATCAATGCCGTTGATTTGCAAGAAAATGCGCTAAAGTTTTTCATGGGGATGGACTTACAAACAGCAATTCAACTGCCAGAAAACACCTTTACCGTTGACGAAAGTGCGGTATTAGCAGAGCAAAAAATAGAGGAAAGAACAGAAATCTATTTACTGGAAAAACAAAAAGAGCTGTTAGGCTATAAGCTCAAATCTATTCAAGCGGATTACTACCCTTCTCTAGCGGCCTTTGGTACATTTGGCTATCAGGGAATGGGAGATAAATTTCCATGGGGTAACAAACCTAGTGATGGGGTCTTTTGGACCAGTGCCTCAGCAGTAGGAATATCATTAAAGCTTCCCATTTTTAATGGTTTTGAAACAAGAGCTAGAGTAAGACAAGCGAAAATTGATCTGGATAAAATTGGCGTACAGATGGAAGACACCAAACAAGCTTTAGCTCTAGATTTTGCCAATGCACAACAATCGATATCCAATGCTTTGATTAGCATCAATATTCAGCGAGAAAATGTAGATCTAGCGCGCAGTATTTTGACCAATATGCAAAACAATTACAAACATGGTTTAGCTACTTTGACTGATTTATTGAATGCAGAAAATGCCTATACGGAAGCGGAAAACAATTTTACAACGGCTTTGCTGGATTTTAAACTAGCCGAAATTCAGATCATCAAATCACAAGGAGCATTAAAAACCTTACTCGACTAAATATCAAACAACTACACCATGAAAAAAATAATAACAGCCTTAGTCCTAGTGGCCTTAGCGGGAGGGACGATTTACATATTAAACCGCAACAAAACCAATAATGATGCGGAAACAGCTATTGTGGCTGAGCAAGATGCAACCGTTACAGTTCGCGTAGAACAAGCGACAGTACGTGTGGTAGATGCTACCTACAAAGCCAATGGGAACTTTGTGCCCTATCAAGAAGTAACCCTAGCAGCTGAAACTCCAGGACGCGTAGTTAAACTAGTCGTTGACGAAGGGGCTTCCGTACGCAAAGGCCAAGTTTTAGCCTTAGTCAATAGCGACCAAATTAACGTACAAGTACGCAATGCTGAAGCTGCTTATGCAACGGCCAAAGCAGATGCATCGCGTTTTGAAAGTGCTTATACCACGGGTGGGGTAACCAAACAGCAACTAGACCAAGTCAAGTTGATGCTACAAAACGCAGAAGCGAATTTAAAATCAGCTCAGATTACTGCTGGAGATGCACATATCAAAGCTCCAATTGACGGAATTATCAACAAAAAACACGTCGAACAAGGAAGTTTTGTGGCTCCAGGAGCGCCTATTTTTGATTTAGTCAACGTCAATCAGTTAAAATTAAGAGTCAATGTAGATGAAAGTCACGTGGCCAACCTCAAAGAAGGAGATCTCATTGAAGTAAAAGCCAGTGTTTTTCCCAATGATCACTTTGAGGGAAAAGTTACTTTTATTGCACCAAAGGCTGATGCTGCTTTAAACTATCCCGTTGACTTACTATTGACAAACAACAAGGACAATAAATTACGAGCAGGCATGTATGGATCCGCTTATTTTGATGCCGATCAAAACCAAGATACTCCCTTACTTCTCGTTCCCCGCAATGCTTTTGTAGGCAGCGTAAGTTCCAATTTAATCTACCGTGTGATTGACAACAAAGCTGTAGCTACCCAGGTAGTTTCAGGACGAAACCTGGGTGACTTTGTGGAAATCCTCGACGGATTAAAAGAAGGAGAAACTGTGATTACTTCTGGGCAAATTAACCTCACAGATCAAGCCCCTGTAACGATTATTAAATAACAGCCGAAAGAATAGGATTGACATATGAAAATAGCCGAAATATCCATCAAGCGTCCGAGCCTTATTATTGTGCTCTTTATTGCACTACTTCTCGGAGGTATATTTAGTTATAAAAATCTGAGTTACGAGTTAATTCCGAAATTTGAAGTAAACGTGATTACAGTCGCTACTGTATATCCAGGAGCTTCGCCTTCAGAAATAGAAAACACAGTAACCAAGAAAATAGAAGACGCCGTAGCGTCCTTAGAAAATGTAAAAAAAGTAGAAGCGTTATCTTTCGAGAGTTTATCTACGGTGATGATTTACTTGACGTCTGAAGCCAATGTAGATTTATCGTTGAACGATGCGCAGCGTAAGATTAACGCCATTCTTAAAGATTTACCCAAAGATGTAGATCCACCTTCTTTACAGAAGTATTCGCTAAGTGATTTACCGATTATGACCTTGAGTGTAACGAGTAACTTAACGGAAAAGGAACTATACGATTTATTAGATAAAAAGATCCAACCGATTTTTTCTCGTGTGGCCGGAGTAGCCAAAGTAGAGCTTATCGGTGGTGAAGAACGCGAGATTCAAGTTTTGCTTGACCCTAAGAAAATAGAAGCGTATGGCTTAAGCGTACCCTATGTACAACAAGCTGTTCTGAGCTCCAATTTAGACTTCCCTACTGGAAGTGTTAAATCAGGAGACAAGCAAACGCTGATTCGCTTGGCAGGTAAATACAAGAATATCGAAGAAATGCGAAACTTAGTTATCGCTTCACAAGGCGGTATTGACATCCGTCTGAGCGACATTGCTGATGTACAAGATGGTATTAAAGAGGTAGAGAAAATTGCGCGTTTGAATCAGCAATCGACCATTTTAATGCAAGTAATCAAACAATCGGATGCCAATGCGGTAACCGTGAGCGAATTGACACAGCATTCCATCGCTGAAGTGGAAAAAAACTATGCTGATATCCAATTGAATATCAAAACAGCCAATGACTCTTCTCAATTTACGCTAGAAGCTGCTAATGCTGTAATGTTTGACTTGTTTTTGGCCATTGTATTAGTGGCTTTTGTCATGCTGTTTTTCTTACACAGTTTCCGAAATGCCTTGATTGTAATGGTAGCGATTCCGCTGTCTTTAGTGGCCACTTTTATTGGAATTTACCTGTTGGGATATTCCTTAAACTTATTGAGTTTACTTGCCCTTTCGTTGGTGGTAGGTATTTTAGTGGATGATGCCATTGTGGTTATTGAAAATATTCACCGTCACATGGAAATGGGAAAAAACAAAGTACGTGCCTCTTTCGATGGAGCAAAGGAAATTGGTTTTACAGTTACTGCCATTACCTTGGTGATTGTTGTGGTATTCTTGCCGATTGCGATGTCATCGGGCTTAGTTCCTAACATCATTAAACAGTTCTGTGTTACCGTCATTATTGCCACTATGTTGTCTTTATTGGTTTCTTTTACCATTGTCCCTTGGCTATTCTCTCGTTATGGAAAAATAGAGGTCATTCAACCGACTTCTTTCTTTGGAAAAATCTTACATGGTTTTGAAAAAGGATTAACCTCTTTTACGCACAGTATTTCTGGTTTACTCGTTTGGTCCTTAAATTCAACAAAAAATACCATCATCGTGTTGGTTATTGTTGCCATGGCATTCTTTGGATCCTTAGCCCTTCCTTCGTTGGGGTATGTAGGAGGGGAATTCTTCCCTAAAACAGATAAAGGGGAGTTCTTAGTTCAATTGGAATTAGATAAAGACGCTTCTGTACAACAAACCAATCGCATGACCCAAAAAGCAGAAGCCTTTTTGCGCACTAAACCCGAAGTAGTGGATATGATTACGACCGTAGGACAATCGTCTGAAGGCTATGGAGGAAGTCAAGCCACCAAATACAAGTCGGAGATTCACGTGATTTTAACCGATAAAAAACAGCGTAGTGAAAGTTCCTTCGTCTATGCGGCAAAATTGAAAAAGGAACTAGCTCCGCTCATGGTAGGCGTTAAAGTAAAAACCGTTCCTGTGGGTTTAATTGGAGCAGAAGAAGCTCCTTTAGCCTTAACAATTACGGGGTCCAATTTAGATGACGCCATGGAATTTGCCATTCAAGCTAAAGCTTTGTTAGACGAGATTCCTGGTACGATGGAAACCAAATTAACCACAGAAACGGGTAGTCCAGAGATTAATGTACAGGTAGATCGCGATAAAATGGCAGCGCTTGGCTTGGACATGTACACCGTAGGGATGACCATGCAAACTGCATTTAACGGAAACACAGACGGTAAATACCGAGCAGGAGAATATGAATACGACATCAATATTCGCTTTCAAGAATATGCGCGTACTACCATTGACGATGTCAAAACCATCAATTTCAAGAGCAACAACGGTCAAGATGTGAAATTAGAACAATTTGCTACGGTTAGCTATAGTTCGGGGCCTTCCATTTTAGAACGTCGAGATAAGAGTCCATCCGTAACCATCAAATCGCAAACCATTGGTCGTTCCCCAGGGGATATTGCCAACGATTGGTTGCCTAAATTTGATCAGCTAACCTTAAAGCCTGGCGTAAAATATCAATGGACAGGTACGATGGAAGATCAGGAAGAAGGTTTCGGAACATTGGGAATTGCCTTGTTAGCTGCTATTATTTTGGTTTACCTCGTTATGGTTGCGCTATACGATAGTTTCTCTAAACCTTTCATCGTTATTTTCTCTGTACCTTTATCCTTCATTGGAGCGTTACTAGCTTTGGCTATTGCCAATATTTCCTTGAATATTTTTACCATTTTGGGGATTATCATGCTAATTGGTCTGGTTTGTAAGAACGCCATTTTATTGGTGGATTTCGCCAATCACCGCGTAGAAGCTGGGGATAGTGTACACGATGCTTTAATTGCAGCCAACCACGCGCGTTTGCGTCCTATTTTAATGACAACCATTGCCATGGTTATCGGAATGGTGCCCATTGCACTCGCTAATGGTGCAGGAGCAGAAATGAACAACGGATTAGCTGTAGTAATTATTGGGGGACTACTCTCTTCTTTACTACTTACTTTAGTAATTGTTCCTATCATCTACTCTATTTTTGACAAAATCGGCAAGCGATTGGGCAAAAAAGAAAAGATGGATTATCAAGCAGCAATGGAAGCAGACTATGCACCTAATGACCATTATGTAGATCACTACTAGGATATAGTCTGCATTGAACGAAATAAAAAAAGTATCCAAAATAGAGTAGAAAGTCATTTTCTACTCTATTTTTTTTCTTAACCTAAAACAACTTTTTTATCCGTTGGACTTCTTATTTTTACCACTTTAACTATACCCTGTTATTGTGAAGCATAATTACATACAATCCTATTCCATTGCCGATATCCTAAATCGATATGAGCGTTTTATCGTTGATAAGCGATTAGCGGTAGTAGAGATTGGTCCTAAACACAGTCAGTATTTTGTTATTGGCAAACCCTATAAATTTGCCTCTTTTGGATTAATCCTCATCACTGCGGGTGAATGTGAGATTACCATAAATTTAGAGCCTACCAAAGTTAAGAAAAACGACATTCTCGTGGTCTTACCACAACAGTTTTTTGAAATTATTCGATACACCAAAGACTTTAGTGTACAGGCTTTTTTTGCCAGTGGAGAACTATTTCTAGATGCGGGATTTCATCTCAAATCCAATAATTTAATCCAATTTTTTTCTTCACAGTATCCCAAAATTTTGCCACTGAATACCTATATCATCAAAGAAATTAAGTATCATTTAAAACGGTTAAACAAACTCGTTTTCACCCAAGACAACTTGTTTACGCACCAATTAATTTTGCATCATTTCTCCATTTTAATGTATGAGTTAGGGCACTTCTATAATAAACGCGTACTAGCGAAAACAGAGAAAAAGACACTTCGAAAAGAAGAATTAACCAAAAACTTTCTCTTGTTGGTTTCCTCCCATTTCAAAAAAGAGCGAAGCGTACAATTTTATGCGGACCACATGTTTATCAGTCGCAAGCACCTCACCAAAATTATTACCGATGTATTTGGCAAAGCCCCCAAGGACATTATTGTGGAGACCATCATTCTCGAGGCTAAAATATTGTTGAAAGATCCTCAGAATTCCATTACACAAGTAGCCACTGAACTCAACTTTCAGGATGTAGCACTTTTCAGTAAGTTTTTCAAAAATAGTACAGGAATCTCCCCTCGTGAATTTAAGTTAACAAATTAACATTTGAGTAATTTTATGCGTCTTTTTGACAACTTATTCCGTTTATTTAACCACTATTATTTAGCTAAAAATAGCGATATTTGAGTCCTTTTAGAGGAAAAACACATCCAAAACTGTAAGTAATTATTATTTGCACATAAGACGCAAAACAAACAACAATGTTGAAGAATAAACAACAATATGCTCAAATAACAGCCATTGGGGGATATCTACCGACACAAAAACGCACCAATGCTGATTTAGAACGTTTGTCAGACACTTCTGATGAATGGATTATAAAGAGAACAGGAATTAAAGAACGCAGAATTTTAGAAGATGGTCTAGCGACATCGGATATGGCTGTAGCGGCCATTCAAGAACTGTGTACTTCCTATCAAAAAAAAGCCAGGGACATTGATGCTATTTTGATTGCAACGTCTTCTCCAGACATGCCCATGCCCTCAACGGCTAACATTGTTTGTGAGAAGTTACAACTGAGCAATGTATGGGCCTTTGACCTGAATGCGGCTTGTTCTGGTTTTCTCTATGCGTTGGACATGGGAGCAGCTCTAGTTGAAACAGGGCGTTACAAAAATGTTGTGGTTGTAGGAGCAGACAAGATTAGTTCCTTTGTTGATCGCACCGATCGTTCAACCAATATTTTATTTGGCGATGGCGCAGGAGCTGTTTGGCTAGAACCATCACCTGAAACAGGTATTTTGGATGCTTTACTCCTCAGCGATGGCAAAGGGGTTGACTACCTCAACATCAAAGGTGGTGGAACGCAATATCCGTATGATGCAACTGATTGGAATGCCGAACACCGCTATCTAAAACAAGACGGCAAAGTTGTATTCAAAAAAGCTGTAACTGCAATGAGCACCGCCTGCAAAGAACTCTTACAAAAAAACAATTTATCCATTGAGGATGTCCATTGGTTAGTTGCTCATCAAGCCAATAAACGCATCATTGATGCAGTGGGAAAAGAATTGGGAATTGAAGAACAAAAAGCACTGAATAATATTACCTATTCCGGTAATACCATTGCCGCAACAATTCCCTTGTGTATCTGGGAATTTAAACACCAAATTAAAAAAGGAGATTTACTTCTACTTACTGCTTTTGGTGCTGGGTTTTCCTGGGGAGCAAGTTTGTTACAATGGAATATATAGAAAATGAAGGCTTTGGCTTTTGTTGTTTGGCTTTCGCTTTTTTGTGAAGTTAGTTCATTAAGAGAAAATCTATTGTATCTTTTAAAAGAAAAAACGCTCTGTCTAAAGATGTATTGGATAAAAAAACAAACTACAAAAAAACATCTAACAATAAACAAAAAAGCCTCTAACGAGGCTTTTTTGTTTATAGCGATTTAAACGATAGGGTTTTTCTTACTGGCGCGTTTATTAACTTAATTCTTCGGGAAAGTCAACCCCATTCTCTTTCAAGTATTCAATCAATTGTCCGTGCTTGGTTTGTAAATCGGATGTACAATCACAAGCAATAGGGCAAATTTGAAATGGAGAGATTTCTAAAATAATAGCAATTTCATTTAATACATCATTCTTCAACTTTGTCTTTCCGCTCTCAATATCAGAATAGGCTTTTTGAGAAATATTAAGCTTCATCGCTACATATTCCTGAGAAAAACCAAGTTCTTTTCGCCTTGAACGCATCTTTTCTGACTGAATTTTACATTTCTGTGCTGGTGTTTGCATAATAAACCTCGTAGTTTAATAAATTATCTCACACAAAGGTAACACTTTATTATATTTTAGTTCCTTTTTATTAAACTTTATCGTACCTTTGGTTAACATAAACAACAAAATCAATGTCAAGCTTAAAATGAATATACTGAAAATTGAAATTCAAAGATTCATATATGCTTAACGAAAAACTGCTTTCCCCAAAAGCAGTTTTTTTTATGTCCACTTTCGTGTTGTCCGTTGTTCATAAGCGAACACTCTTCCGGAAAGGCAATACAGCAAGGTACTAATTTTCAATGAATTAAAAAAGAATTAATTTTTTGGCACAGCTTTGGTTTTCTATTGATCAAATCAAACTATCGATGAAAACTAAACTAATCACTTTATTCTGCTTTCTTGTATCACTAGTTAGCCTTAGCCAAGTTAAACTTTCAGGTTCTGTTGTAGATGCACAACAACTACCTATTGACTTTGCAGAAATCTTGCTGTTAACACCTCAAGAAGCCGTAGTTCAACACACCTATACAGACGAAAACGGCGCTTTCTCTTTTGGCCCTATTGCGACAGACTCCTATATCCTACGCGTAACCAATTTAGGAAAAAAACAGTATGAAACCCAACTAACCCTTTCCCAAGACCAAGAGCTTGCCCCCTTCATCATTCAAAATGACAACCTTCTCGACGAAATTGTCATCGCCAAACAAGCCAAAGTATTTGAGCGCAAAGTGGACCGTACCATCTTCAATATTGAACAATCTATACACGCTAACAACAGTAATGCCAAAGACCTATTAAAATTAACTCCCGGGTTAAAGGTAGATAAAGATCAAATTTCTTTAATTGGAAAAAGCAGCATGCAAGTCATGATTAATGACAAACTATTGCCGTTAACTGGAGAAGAATTAATAAGCTACTTAAATACAATCCCTTCCGAAACTATTCAAAAGATTGAAATAATTAGCACACCCCCAGCTAAATATGAAGCGAGCGGAAACAGTGGACTAATCAACATTGTGTTGAAACAAGCCAAACACAATGCGTGGAACAACCAAATTAGCACTGGTTTTGTGGGCGCAGACAAAGCCCTTTGGAAAGTGAGTGATGTATTCAATTACAGCAAAAACAAGGTATCCCTGGCTGCTTCCGTTCATGCTAGTCGTGGATACAACCAAGAAATTGGCAAAATGGACTTATACTATCCAACTGAAACATGGAAAACAGTGTATCGAGAAACCAAACAAAATAAGGATTTATCCGGTACCTTTCAATTGGATTACCAGCTAACACCGAAAACGGGAATTGGCTTTCAATACAGAGGCAATACAAACAGCCAAAAAACGACAGATAAGAATCAGGTCGATGTGTATAACCTTGTTGATAACTTGCTAAAAAACATCGATACAAAGGGGAAATCGAGTCCAGATTTCAACAATCAGGCTTTGAATTTAAATTTCGCTCATAAATTTGATACTGTGGGAACTAAGATGAATATAGACTTGGATTACTTCAACTATAATACGGATAAATTCCGCGTTTTCAACACAAATACAAGAGTTGTTGATAACATTGTTAACAAGGACCAATTTGCACAAACAAGTGGCGATCAAAAGATAGACAATTACAGTGCGAAAATCGATATGGAACAACCCCTTTCTTTTGTCAATTTATCGTATGGTGCAAAAGCGAGTTTTGTTCAAACAATAAACAATGCCCATTCATCAAATATCAACAGGCTAACAAGTATATCCAACATCCTACAGGAAGACCATTTTGTGTACAAAGAGAATATACAAGCGGTTTATTTCAGTGCAACGAAAGCTTTTGGAAAAAAATGGGAAACCCAAGTGGGACTTCGCATGGAGAGTACACAAACTACAGGAGAATCGAAGGCTACAGAAACCACAGAAAAAACAACATACACTAAGTTGTTTCCTACGTTATTTGTAAGCTACAAGGTCAATGAAGAAAACACATTATCTTTTAGCGCTAATCGCCGTATCAACCGACCTAGTTTTTGGCAGCTCAACCCATTTAGATGGTATGTCAATGATCACAACTATGTCACTGGAGATCCAACCTTACAACCAACCTATATCAACACCGCTAGTGTTAACTATACGTTCAAAAACAAGTTATTTATTCAAGCGTCTCATTCAAAAGTAACGAATCTGTTTTCTCAATATTCCAATATTGATACGGTTAACAACATTCAAATACTCAAGCAAGGCAATATCTTTGACGCTACGAATAGCAATATTAGCGTGACTCATATTTTTGATACCTGGCATTGGTTGAGTTCGCAAAACACTCTTTCTGCTTTTTACAATTCCTCTGCGCTTATTCAGGATGTGCAGATAGAAACAAAAGATGGTATGGGTTACTACTTTAATTCAAACAATACCCTACAGCTCAATGCAGACAAGACACTTCAGGCTCAAGTTGACTTTTGGTACCAATCGAAATTAAACAATGGCAATTGGAAATTGCGTCCGATGTACGGATTAAACTTAGGGGTAAAATATGCCATGTTAGATAAAAAGCTGCATGTTTCAGCTTATATGAATGACCTCTTAAGAACCTCGAATTTACGAGCGCAAGCTACTTCTGATGGGGTGAAACAAAAATACAATATGTACAACGACAACCGTTATTTTACCGTTGGTTTAAGCTACAGCTTTGGAAATAATTCGATCAAAGTAAAAGAACGTCAAGGCAGCAATAAAGACATCATCAACAGAAAATAAACTATACGATTTATAAACTAGTTAATAACTTTTAAAATCTACTGATTATCAACCGGTATTAACTCTAAAAAGTAAAAAGTTATAAACAAATGTAAAAGAGTCGTAACAAATTAGTTAGATAAGCTACCTATAGCAATCAACCAAGTTATAAACAAAAACAAGACTACTTGTTAACAAACTTATCAACATTGTTAATAAGTTCACCAGAATCTACATACTATGAAAAAGCAATTGACATTATTTATGATCTTTTTTTGTAGCATTCCCCTGCTACAAGCGCAAAACATCTTAAAAGGGAGAGTTCTCAACAAAGACAAACAACCCATTGATTTTGCTGAATTACACCTATTGAAAGAAGACAGCGAACAACTTGTTCAACAGGGGTTTACCAAAGAGACTGGAGATTTTTCCTTAACCAATTTACCGACGGCAAGCTATAAATTGAATATTCATTATTTAGGTCAACTGCTCTACACCAAAGACGTGCTCTTGGACAAGGATTTAGATTTGGGCGATATTCTGGCAGAATCTTCTACGGAGCTAGGCGAGATTGTTGTACAAGCAGAAAAGAAGCTGGTAGAGCGCAAAGCCGATCGTTTAGTATTCAACACAGCGAACAGTATTGCTTCTCAGGGGATGGATGCTGTAGAAGCCTTAACGAATACCCCACTCGTTAAGGTACAAAATGACAAGATTAGTATTGTAGGAAAAAGCAGTGTAACCATCATGATTAACGATAAAATTGTGCACTTACAAGGAGATGCCTTAACCAATTACCTCAAAACCTTGCGTTCTGATGATATTGAAAAGATTGAGGTAATCACTAATCCACCAGCTAAATATGAAGCGAGTGGTAATAGTGGGTTGATTAATATCGTCTTAAAAAAGAACAAAACACTGGGCATGTATGGATCGGTGAGTAGTTCCTATTCCTACAACAACCACAATTGGTATTCACTCAATGGAAGTCTAAATTACCAAAACAAAAAGTGGAACATCATGGTAAAAGCCAATGGTGGTGATGGGAAGTACAGCAATAAAAATGCCTATACTTTTACTAACGATAAACGCATTTTAGATTCGCATGCCAACCCAACGGGGACTTATACTTCGGGAGGGATTAATCTAACCACCAACTATCAGCTATCGGACAAAGAAGTAATTGGAGCAACCTATGACTTATCGAAGTACAAAAACACCAATACCAATCCCAATACTTCCGAATACATTGCCTTACCTGGGCACACAACAGATTCGATTATCCAATCGTTAACTGAAGCAAAAAACGACAATATCTATCATACGGCTAATTTATTTTATGATCGAGATTTAGATACACTAGGCAGTAAGTTGTCCTTAGGATTGAATTATTTTGCCAATATTCCTGAAGGAACGACGAATATGAATGAATATACCACCCATCGAGAGGCTAAAACAGCTACCTACTTCACCAATGATTTAAACTATCAAGTATGGAGTGGAACGGCAGATCTATCGTATAAATTATCTTGGGCTGATGTAGAACTTGGTGGAAAATACTCCAACTACGACAATCGATCAAAAGTCTTCTACTACAACAAAAAGGGAAGTGACTGGATGTATGATGACACCCGTAGTAATCGCTTCAACTACAAAGAAGATAATTATGCGGGCTACTTGAGTTTACACAAAAAATTAAGTGATAAATGGAGTGTAAAAGGAGGGCTTCGCTTTGAGCAAACCGAAGTAGAAGGTCATTTAGTAGAAACCAATGAAACGTTCAAAAAATCGTACAACAAATGGTTCCCTACGGCTTATATTTCCTATGATCCCAATGAAAACCACTCGTTTAACTTCAACTATTCTAAGCGTATTAATCGCCCCTATTCGGGTATTTTGAATCCGTTCCGATACTATGCGAATAGCTATTCCTACAACAGTGGAAATCCAGAATTAAATCCTTCGTTTACGGATAACTTTGAGCTGAATTATTTATTTCAAGGTGCTTTGTCTATTGGATTAAACTACTACCATATCACCAATTCATTTGATCAGTACTCTACTTTAATTAACGACGTTTTTGTTAGTACGTACTACAATATGCTCAATAGTGACAACTATGGACTAAATATTTCGTATAGCAACAAGATTACGGGTTGGTGGCAAACGAGCACTGGAGCGAATACCAACTATTCGAATTCGTACTATAGAAACCTAAAAGCCAATCAAATTGCTCAAAACGGAATTTACTTTAGCTATTATTCTCAAAACACCTTTACGATCAATACAGCCAAAACACTAAGCGTATTTTTAAACTGGTACCACCAAGTCCCACACAAGGAAGACAACACCAAATACAGTGCTTATCAAGCCTTATCTACAGGGATAAAAGCCAATCTATTGAATAGAAAACTCAACCTAAATATTTCCTTATACGATATATTTAACACAGGAACATCCAAGGGAACCAGCTACTTCAACGACAACGTACAAACCTATAGCAATTCGTGGAATAGTCGCAATTTATCTATTGGTGCTACCTATACTTTTGGCGATAGCTCAAACAAAAAGAGCATCAAAGAAGCTAGTTTTGAAGATAAAAGCAGAAGTAGCAAATAGCTATTCAATATAAATACCTGAATACAAGCAATTTACAGATACAGTAAAATTTAACATTAATAAAAAAACTAGAACTGTAACAAAACAAACAAAAGTACTACCAATTGTTCACAAATCGAGTGATACTGTGGTATTGTGCGAATTTAATTACCCGGAAAGTCTGTTTCCCATTTATTCTCTTCTTCACCGAAGGATGATAAAGAAAGAAGCACTTTTATAAAGATGGAGTGATGACCCATTTTAATTGATTAGTTAGTTGAGCGTCCTTTGTATTTCCATACAAGGGACGTTCTTATTTAGCGCCATTGGTGTTCTTGTTTCACAGGTGATTTCCCAAGCTGATTCACCACAGCAAAGGCGCGTGCTTGTAGTAATTCTTTTCTCCCTTCGGGAGTTCGGGTATAGATGATTCTATTCCTCCCTACTTTTTGTGTCCATTGTTGGGCGAAGTAATTGACTTGTTTACGATTGACTCCGATGCATTCTGGAACCGCGTGAAAATCCGATTCACTATCTTGAATCGGGAGAAGTGTATGACGCTCTAGGACATAGCGCGGATTATCAATGGGCGATAAAACCTCACGCATACAAGAGGCGAAAACATGACTTTCTCGCAATGACGCCCCTTCTAAAGTACAAAATACGCCACCTCCGAACTCCAACGCAGTAACCACACGAAGTGAATCTTGGGGTGTTGTCAGTAGATCAAAAGCACAAAGTGTATTACACAAGGCCTCTCCAATGCCTTGAATATCTTTTCGTATATCGCCAAACTTTCGATACATGCGATAATACTTCCACCCTTTCCATCCGAAGCGAAGTCCCAGACCTAACACAAAAGTTTGAAAAACCCAATACGCAAAGGACCACAAACTTACTCCGTGTAACAAAATACCTCTCCCTAAGCCAATCACTTGATATACTACGAAAAAAATAGCAGAACACAATACGGTCAGCAAGGCTGACACTACGGTTTTATTGGTATAAAATTGCTTCGCTCGATGGATATCGCGCTGTTTCCTAGGAGAAGAAAACGACAGCTTCACTCCCTCTGCGAGGTGATTTCCCTTTTGAATCGCGGTAAGCCACCTCATTTTCAAGCTATCGCGTTGTCTGGCGCGTGCTAAGGTTTGCTGGTTTTGTTGCCTAACATAGTCCTCATCCTTCTCCTTTCGCGCTCGCTTTCTTTCCTGTAAACGTTCAATTCCGTTAGAGATATTTATTTGTGTTTGGTTGTCGGTATTGGATATGCCCACAAAGGTTTGAAAACGGCGGTGAATTACGTCCCAATCTTTCCCACCCTCCGTAGCATACGCATCCACACAGGCAAGATGCCAAATATGAGCCGTTTTATTTGGGACTTTTGCATTCACCCGAAAAGCACGTCCTCTCATCTGATTAGAGGTAATATAGGCACCAATAGAGCTGGCCATAATCAAAGTATTCAGCGCTGGAGCATCCCATCCTTCCCCCAATAAAGCTTTGGTACCAATGAGCACTTGGATGTGCCCTCCTTCAAACAATTGTGTCATCCAATGCACCACGTGAGGACGTTGTTGAGGTGTAATCTGCAAAGCTGCATAATCAGGATCATAAGCCAATATCGTCGAAGTCAGGGAGCATTTATTGTTTCCTGTCAAGGTATTCAAGGCCTCTAAACAAGAGACAGGTACCAAAACCACAGATCCTGTTAGTACAGCAAGCTTTAAATTATTGGAGTTCTGACGTCTCAACGTTTCAAAAATAGACAAGACCCCCAGTTTAGACAAAACTGCGGGAGGTGGTTGTATAGTACTGTAATATTCTTTGTGGATATAATCCGTCAAAATGGCCAAGCGCAAATCCCTTTCCAAAACGGAATACTCAAAATTGACAAGATCAGCAATGCTTTGCAATTTACTCAAACTCGAAAGCAAGACATCATCCCCTTTGTTGTCCTGTACCAGCTGAACCTGTCGATAGGCAATGAGTCCACGCTGTTTTAATTCTGCCATTACCTCTGTCCGAAACACCGTATAACCTGGGATCTCATTCAAGATATCCTGTCCTTGAAAGCAATAGAAATGGAGCATTTTTTCAAACCAAAGTAAATCCAACGTTGGAAGTTCTTCTGCTATACCCAATACTTTTTGGTGTACAGACGAAATCTTCCCCTCCATCGCTTGTAGAAATACCAAACAAGCGACATAGGTGGTAAGGTTTTCATAAATCCAATCCAAATGCTGCAAAGGTTGGTGAAAAACAGCCGATTGTTGCAAGGTTTGGGCCAATGTAGGGTTGGATCTAAAAGCCGTATAAAAGGCATACACACTTGCTTTATGTTCTCCTATTTTCTCTCGCTCTTCTGCCAAAGGAGTGCAATAGTAAATAAAATCTTGGTGTGGACATAAATCCTCTACTTCCACTAAGGTAGGTACCGCTATTTCTTCATCGACAGGACCCGCTAAATCCATATAGCGTTGCCATTCAAAACTAGACGCTCCATAGGGCGGTGTAGCAGTTAGTCCCACTACGGTAGATTTTAGCTCTTTATTTAATAAATCCAGAGCCTTCCACCACTCCTTGCGCAAGTGATGCACCTCATCCACAAGTAGTGTTTTGATTCCCACTGCACGTAGTTTACCTATAATCTCCTGAGCATGAACATTCGTATACGTTCCTGCTGATTCCTCTTGCATTTCCTCATCACTTTCCTCCTCCTCTTTCAAGTAGTTGAAAGCCGCATGCAACCCTTGGTAGGTAGAAACCGTCAAAAATTGAGGTTGTGTCAGCTGGATAGAAATCCAATCGGGTACTTCCTCCACTTGTAAGAAAAGGGAACAAAAACGATCAATCCACTGATTTTTGACCGCCAAAGTAGGGGCCAAAATAAGCGTTGGTTGATCGAGGCGAAGCATCACCTCCAACCCCAATACCGTTTTACCCGACCCTGGTGGGGCAACCACGTGTAATTTGTTGTCACGAAGATGGGAATCTAGTTGGTCTAAGACTTTTTTCTGGTAGCTGCGCCAAGGATATTTAAAGGCAAGTGGAGTGGGAAACTTTTTCAATCGCATCAATATTTCTCCCTTAAAAATAAGCAAGCTTTTTTAGGAAACAAAGCGTTTTAAATGTTTTTCTCAACACGTCATAAAGTCATATTTTTTTCCTTATTTTGTAACCTATATCAATATTTGAAACGACCTAACTGGCTTTCCATACATTACAATGACGACAAAAATTCAATTTAAATTAAGTAACGATGTCCTTCTTACTGTTATTCAAATGGTTGAAAAAACCGATGACTATGTTGTACAATCTATAAAAGACGCTTTATTGGTTAGTATAAAAGAGGATTTACTTGCTAAACTTGAAGACAAAGCCAAGAATATACAGAAACAAGTTTCCATTTTAGACCACAATAAAAAGCACGCCGTCGTTTTAAAGTACCACGAAGCGTACACGATGTACAAACTTTTGGAGCTGGTTTATGAAAAAGAGACCTTTGTGGATCATCCACATATCAAAAAAATCAAGCGTCTTTTGGTGGATTTAGAAAACAAAGTAGAGAGCTTTACCACGGAAGAACATACCACAACGGATCAAGCACAAACACCCCTTCCTGTATTAGCTAGTTTTCCTCGTTTAGGGGTTAATGAGATTATCATTGAAGAGGCTACCATTTTGGAAGGCGAGCCGAATGAAGAGATTCAATTCGATCTGCAAGAGGAGGAAAATAATCCTGTATTAGATTCTACCATTGATGTAAACGAAATCGTGGTACAAAATTATTCTATTTTTGATTTATTGGAAGAAACAGCTCCCGTAGTTGAAAACAAAGAAGAAATAGCTGCACTTGATGTGACGGCTGAGGGAATTTCAACAGTAGACAAAGTAGCTTCACCAGAAGAGGAATTCCTTACTCAAGAAGAAAAAACAGAAGAAAAGACGGCTTCTTTACCCCTAAAGGACACCAAGGACGACCTCGATTTACCAGCAGTCGATGCAATAGATGAAGAGACTATGGAAGAAACGCCAATCGAAATTATGTCAGAAGAAACAGTTGTTCCCTCTTGGGCACAGCAAACAGCACCGCCCATTTTTGATGGCATTGTAACCAAGACCTCTATTTGTATTGAGCCAGAAGACACCAACTGTTTCCCCACAGCACCAGAAGAAGAAACACTCAACCTGTTTGAAGAAACACCTATTCCTACTCAACCACAAGAAGAGAAGACAGAGAAAGAAGAAAAAAAAGAACGAAAAAAACCAACAAAGGACAATCCCCAACCCGGACAAATCAGTCTTTTTTAACACGATACACAAGCTATTCGACATCGAATAGCTTTTTTTATTATCTTTGCCTCAGTATTAACGAATAAATAGTTCAATGGATAAATAGATAAGTATTTCGTTTTCGCACTACAAGTTGGCTTCAACGTGTAAGAGTAAACAATTTCTAACAGTATCATCCTTCGATACCCAATACTTATTTATTTATGTGATTTTATCCTAAGCCGTGAGTCGTGGTATACGGGCCACAATGAATTTATACTCATTTCTTAATTTTTTGACCATGTCTATCGTTATAAAAAACTTATCCTACGAACATGCGGATCGAACGCCGTTGTTTGACCAACTCAATCTTACGTTAAACAAAGGCGAACACGCCAATTTAATCGGAGCCAATGGCACGGGTAAAAGTACTTTGTTACAATTGATTGCTGCAAACAGTCACGAGGTGATTCAATTGCAAGGCACGCCCTACTATTTGCCACAGATCAATACCAATCAAAGCACAGGACAACGCATCGAGGAAGCCTTGCAAATTGACGTCAAACTCCAGGCCTTGCACCGTATTCTACAAGGATCGGTAAATGAACAGGATTATACGGATTTGGCTGATGATTGGCAACTAGAGGAAAAGATTGCCCAAGCGTTGCACTACTGGCAACTAGAGGGGAAAGACCTCCACTTGCCGATGCACCAACTCAGTGGAGGTCAACAAATGCGTGTCTATTTTGCGTGTATACACATCCATCAACCGGATATTCTCTTACTGGATGAGCCGACCAATCACATTGATCAGGCCACCCGACAACTGTTATTCGACTTCTTAGCGCACTACAAAGGGACTGTACTCTTAGTGAGCCACGATATTGATTTATTGAACAAACAAGCGCTAACCTTTGAACTTAGTACGCAAGGGATTCAACTGTATCGAGGGAATTACGACGCCTATAAATTGCAAAAACAAGAGGCCTATGCTTCCCTTCAGCATCGCATTGATACGATTTCCAAAGACTTGCGTCAGGTTAAAACGGAGCAACAAAAATTGCTTCAAAAACAGCAAAAAGCCGTTGGACAAAACAAAAAAGCGGAGCAAAAAGGAGGTTTACCAAAAATTATCGTGAATACGCTTAAAAATGCAGCTGAAAATAGTAGCGCTAAAAGTACCGCCGTACAAGCGGAGAAACAGCAGAAATTACAGGCAGAGTTATGGGAGTTTAAAGATCAGTTGGAGCAAGTGAAACCCTTTCAGTTATCCTTCAATAATTCAGCACTCCATCCAAACAAAGTATTATTTACAGCCCATGGCTTGAACGTTCAATACGCTCCTGAGGCAGCGCCTATTTGGTCAACTTCTTTAGATTTTGAGATTCGCAGCGGAGAACGCATTCAGATTGAAGGGGTTAATGGATCGGGAAAATCCACTTTATTACACCTCTTGGCGGGGAATTTACAACCCACCACAGGAAAAATCGAGCGATTTACCTCGAATATCATCTATTTGGATCAATTTTATGCGCTCTTGGATCATCAACAAACAATCTTAGAGCAAGCGCAACAGTTCAACCACAACCTCCTGGATGAGGCTCATTTAAAAAACACGCTCTTTCAGTATGGGTTTAAACCTGAAAGCTGGAGCAATCCCATCAGACAACTAAGTGGTGGGGAGTGTTTGCGCTTGACCATCTGTTGCTTGAATCTCTCGTTATCAACCATTGATGTATTGCTACTGGATGAACCGAGTAATAACCTGGATATTTTCGGTTTAGAAAACCTCTATCAAGCGCTTGCGGCATACAAAGGAACGATTGTCTTTATCTCTCATGACGTCAATCTGCAACAAGCGATTAGGCCTACGCGTAGGATGGGATGGTGAATGGGTGAGGGTTGGGTGAGATTAGGTGAGGGTTTTGTGTTCAATGAATCTGCGCTGCGCTACGATTTTTATTCGCCCGTCTCTCTTTTCCACTCCTCCCCAATTACATATTTCCCATTCTTTTTGAGAATTTCTAAATCTGGTGTTCTTCCTTCTGCTCCTCCATCGTGAAACATAAAGGGCTCTAATGTATCTTCTTCGAAAAAAATAAAATATGGACTTTGTCCCCCAAATTGTTCATCAGGGACTTGTACAACGACTTCCCACGCATCAAAATTAAATTTATCAATATCTAATTCTTTAATTTTATGAGGAGTATAAACTTTGAATGTTTCTTCGAAGAATTCTCTTCCAAAATCTTGTAAAATATCTTTTGCTTTTTCTATCAATACTTCTTGAGTTTCCATTTATTCAAATTTTAATAATTCTTCTTCTAACTTCCATCTTTTATAGTACTCTAAGTCAACTTTAAGTAATCCTTTCTCGGACCTTAATCTATTAACTTCAATCAAATCATTCAATAAATCTTCTTCTCGCCACTTACTTGGATTCTTCATAAATTCTGATAACACATATTCCTCGTGAAATAAACGATTTTCTTTCCCTAACGTTTTTTGAAAAAGTGGTTGTAACTCTGGAAATTCCCTAGTCATTTTATACCACAACTTCATATGAAACATTTCATGTTGTACCGTATAAGCTGTTACGCTTTTCCGCAGATACATTACGCCCTCTACCATATTAAAAGAGCCTGCAACTCTTCTCGCTGTCCAATCTTTTAATTTACCTTTAAGCTTAAGGTTTTGATCAACTAATTCCAAAGGAACATCAAACGTCTCTTTCAATAATCTTCGCAGTTTTTTTAGGTCATAGGTAGATAAGATTTGTTCTCCAGCTAAATTGAATTTTTTCTCTATCTTTCTAAAGTATTCTTCTGTTTTTCCTTCTTTAAAAAACGCTTCTCTTACCTTAGACAGTGTACTTTCAAACCGCTTACTATTCTTCTTAATCCATTCTATTACCTTGTTCAAAAGCTTTCTAAGCTCCTGATACAATTCATCGCCTTTTTTGCTCAGCAAAACAGCTATTTCTTCAAGCCATTTTACTAGTGCTTTACTCTCTTTTAATGCTCTTACTTTGGCTATGTTGAGGCTACTTACAAACTATTTAATATAGATTCTTTATCTTATAGTCTCCTTCAGATTTTTTTTCAATCTCACCTATTATCATATTAAAATTCTGATAATATAATGGCTCACCCGTTTCATCAGAAATTACTAAAAATTCTGATGCGTCAAAAATTGATTCTTTAATTATTACAGTCCAAGTATCGATGTTTTCCCCACTGATGCTTTTTTCAACATCTTTATTACTAAAGGATATACTCTCTATATCGCTTTCTTTGAAAAAATCTGGATTTAATGATTTTAATATTTTTATTGCTTTAACAAGTATCTCTTCATTAGTATATTTCATATCTATTTAATTTTAATTGGCTCTAAATCATATTTTTTCACTCTTAATCTGTTTATAGATGTTAATGCATCATTTAATTCTGCTTTAGTCCATTTGCTTCTATTATTCAATATTTGTTTCCATACATACATCTCTTTATCTAAATCTTTTAAATTTTTATAGGCTACTTCTCCCACTTCTTCAAAATGTTTTACATGCGACATTTCATGAAATGCTATCAGTTCTGTCGAATTCTTTATCAAAAAAAACTGTTTTGTAGGTGCGTGGAAACCACCAACTTTAGGTGGATTAAACGAGTACATATATTTTATAAAATCATCATATATTTTAAAATTATCTATTGATTTAAACAATTTTGTAATAGATTTTGAATCTCCTTCCACAATTAACTGAATCCCCTTTTTACTTAAAACACCTCTCAATTTCCTAATTTGAGAGGCTTTTAATACATTACCACCTAAATTCCCTACTCTACGAGTAGCCATCCAGTCTAAGTCAGATTTTGTTAGATTAGGAATCTCTGTTGAGTTTCTTTCAAACCGCTTACTATTCTTCTTAATCCATTCTATTACCTTGTTCAAAAGCTTTCTAAGCTCCTGATACAATTCATCGCCTTTTTTGCTCAGCAAAACAGCTATTTCTTCAAGCCATTTTACTAGTGCTTTACTCTCTTTTAATGCTCTTACTTTGGCTATGTTGAGGCTACTTACAAACTCGTTAGGTATAAATTTACTAAATTTTGAAATAGCACTTACTTTAGAAACGTTAGCAAATGGTATAAAAAATGAAGCTATAAAACCAACTCCTACACCACCTGTATAAGCTATTCGATCAAAGTTATAGTTTTCTCGGCGATTAGATGTATCCAAAAACACCAACAGTTCAACAAGCATATCTTGCTGTAATTGAAATAGAATTTCATAGAAATCCGCAAACGAAAACGCTTCCCATGCTTCTCTGAAATCGTCTATAGCCTCCAATACTGCCTGAAAATTTTTAGCAATATCGTATTGCATTTGTAGCAGTATTCCTCCAAACTTGAATAAACTAGCTACAAAATCAACTAGCCCATTCCACACTCCACACCAAAAAGCAATCAGTTCCGAAAGAGCCATAAATTCATCCAACTGTTCCACACCTTTTTCATTCCGCTGGTAAATCAGGTTTACCACAAGTGCCACTTCAATATTGTACCAGTTCGCCATACTTTGTACTGAACCCAATATTTGGGGCATCCATTTCGCTACAGGAGATAGTGCTGTTAAAATTCTCCAGTTTTCAGACTGTTCTATACCCTGCTGCCACTGCTTTATAAAAGAAGTGTCTAATTGCATATCCTTTACAACGTTTTCTTTCTTTAAAAAATACTCTTCGTTTTTGGAATCCCATAGGCTCTCAGGTATCATCAAGAATTCTATTGCCTCACCAATCTGTTCACTTAACCAGCCAAGAGCTTTACCTACTGTTCCAGTTAAAACGAGTACCTCTAAAACACCATGCAATAAAACTCGTAATGGAGTTATCGAAGCTTTTACCTCTCCAGTATTGATGAGTTCACGTAGCTTATTGCGATTAAAATCAGGCATATTTTGGGCAATGGAATCCAAATTTTTATCACTCATCTTAAGTAAAAAATCCTTATCAATCTTTTTACCAAAACGTACATATAGACTCTGATCGCTTAAATCACCTGTATTGTCCTCCATAAAGAATAGTATCTCATTATCTTCCACACTATCCTGCATAAAATCATATAACTTCTTCAACTTTGCGTTATTAGTAGAGATGTAAATTTTAATTGTATAAATTAACTCATCTTCTCCTACTTGATAACCATTTTTGTTATTGTGCTCTCTATATACCCAAATTGTTTTGGGGTCTATTTCTGTTTTGCATTCTGGTTCTTTAATCCATTGAATACTCTTACCTACATTGTGCTGTGGTAACTTATAAAAATAACTATCTGCAATTTCCCATGAAGCAATAGTTGAAAACTCAAAAGCCTGCACTAAGGGGTTTAAATAATTGGCGGAAGCCTCATTTTCTACTAAAACATTTGGAAACTGAGGCATTATGGGAAAATTCCCTTCTTCTAGTGCATCGGTTGTATCTTGTAATCCCCAATGCTTTGGAAATAATGCATCTGTACTCATTCCTTTGCTATTTAATGGAGCTGGTGTAAGCAGCTCCATGATTAAACTTATTTTTTTTCTAGCGTTCTAATTTTCAGGTTCAGGTTCAGGTCCCGTATCCCCGCCAATTAAATTATCATTAAGTACAAATGCATCACTACAAGGCACTTGAGACGGATCTTCAAAATCTGCTGTATCGTCACAGTTACACGGCAGGGCTTTTTCCACTTCTAATCCAGCACTTTTCGCTTGTAAAATGGTCAATGAAGTCGGAATACGCGTAATCCATGCCTTACCTTCTTTTACGGTTTCTGCTTGGCGTACCTCATCAATCAACGATAAGTACAACTCATCGCCAATAACCGGTATTTCACCACCATTCCATATTTTCCCAGTACTCATATACAACTGTACGGCTTCTTCAAAGCCTGGACGCACGGTTGCCACAACACGCGCCATTCCCGATTGCATAAAACTTCTGAAAATAGGATCGTCACTTTCGTCATAGGTGTACAACTCTGCCCAATGCCCCTTATCTCCCCAATAAAAGGGATAGAAATTATAGGAGATGGCATCCCATTCAAAAGCTTGTTCCATGAATTTGGCTAAACTAGCATAGGCTTCCAACTCTTTCGTTTGTTTTACACCAAAATCAGCAATTGTCGTACCATTAGTAAAGCTTTTACCCATATCATTGGAACGAGTTAAGTAAGCGATACAATTTTTGCGCAACACTGTATTTTCAATTTGACGATAAAAGCCTGGATTGGTGCGTTTGATTTCCACAGCCTTATTCTGTTCTAGGGCTAATTGTTCATTATACGCTTTTAAGGCTAAAGTATAAGCTTCAATAATGGCTTGAAAACACTCTTGTTGCCATCTTTTATAGGCTGCAGCTGTTAACACACACTTTATTTTCATGGTTGCCGACATCCCTCCAACATCTGCACCTGCAAAAGCAACTTCAAGTTTGCCTATAATTCCTCCTAATGGACAGTCAATAGTTAGGTCCTTAATTCCTTTGCCATCAGGAAAGTCGTCATAGCTTCTACCGACTCCATAACGATAATCGGCAATAGTAAATATACCATGGGCTTCTACTTCAAGCCTACTTGGTGCAAACGTATAGTGAAATACTCCCTCCGCTCTTTCCGCTTGATAGTCCTCTGGCAAATCAATATAATAATTTTTAGCCCCTGTATAATTTCTATTCTGTATAAAACTACCGCTATCTCCTTGTTCTGAAAAAGAAGCTGATATCGCAATTATATCGTCTTTCTTAGTGGGAATATCCGCATTGAATTGTGCTGCCCAATAGAGCGCTTTTCCTTCTGTAATTTGATTAGCCGTTTGGATACGATAGTTAGTCTCAGTTCTAGGATCCAAGGGTTTTTTAATAGTTAGGTTTGGTGATTTTATCTCATCTTTCATCGCTAAAACATGTAAACGGGCGGGCTCGGGAATCATGAATTCAAACATCATGCGTTTGCCATAATTATACACCTGATTTTTGTATAATTTATCCACCCAACGATAGACTCCTACCACGTGTTTATCTCCTTTGCGGTTGTCAAATCCATGTTTGTTGTTCTCTTCAAATTCCTCCACCATCTTCTGCATGCGCTCGCGTTTAATGCGATTCACCACGCGATCTTGGGCCTGATACGTCAATTCTTTGGCTTCGGTTACGGAACGACGAATACTCTCTTCCTGCGCCGTATTGCTCGCTTGAGCCACACCACCATCAATTTGATAATTCTTTCCGCCATAATGTGCATTCATGTAGGCATTCATACTCTTATTTTTTTGGAGTAATGAATCTATTTCGCTTTGCATTTCAAAACGATCCGTGGTAATGGTATCTGTAAAGGCTTCAATTTCTTGTTCGGTGGTTTCTGTTGTCGTTTCTTCTGTTCGTCTCAAACGGCGGGTCGATTTTTCGCGATATTCTCTCGCCATGACATTTTCAATATTGGAAACTTCTCCCTCAATATAACAGTGCACCGTTTGTTCTACCTTTTTGTAATCGGCAATTCCCAATAAACGCACGCCAAATTTTTTAGGATATGTTGGTAGTGGCTTAACCATAGGCGTTTCACAATTTCCTTCGAGTTCTCCAGCATAACATACCAAAGCCGCAATATCACGCGATGGGATGCGTTTTAAACAGCCATTGGTAAACTGAATCGCTAGCGCCATAGTCGAAGGTATCCGATCCGACATAGAACTTGCTGCGTATCCCTCTACATCATGCAGAGTAATATCATTCCCACTACGTTCAATATGCGTTGTATCCAACACATAACTTTCCTTTAATGTTTCCTTTTCAATAGTTACGGTAATTGTCGAAATTTTCCAAGAGGAGTCAGGCACTTTAAAAAATATAGTTGCAATACGCTGTAAATTCACCATTTCTCCACAAATACCATATTCAAAGACCTGATTGCTAATTTCTTGGTTTACAGGAAACATAATCCCTCCGATACTCAGTACTGGTTGATAAGCGTCTATACTCTCCGTTAATAACACTTGATTTTGATGTCCGCTTGCCTGTACAAAAGTTGATAAATTGTCAAATGTCCCAATGGTACGAAGCAAACGCTCTGGATTTGCTGTTTCTTCTTTTCTATTCCTTCTACCAATAGAAGGTAACTCCGGTTTTTCCTGATATCCAATACTCTTCAACAATGTTTGATAACTAATGGGATCTAATTTGTCTTGGAGTTCTTTGAGGGATAATTCTTCTCTAAATTTAAAATCAAACTTAGGTACTGAAGGTATTGGCACAGCTGGTGGTTGTTGGCATGGATCTTCTGGATTGTATTCCCTTTTTTCCATCGGTACTGTACTACAAAAACTTTTTCGTGCCTCCTCTAACTCTTGGTAGTATTTGGTATAAATTGGCGCCACTTCTTTGTCATAAGCTTCCTGAGCAGCAGTATAAGCCTCTTGGTACTCTTTTTGGTATTCATTCGCTAAAACAGCTAAATCTTGTTGTAAAATTGTCAACTGTTCCTCTTGCAATTTCGCTTTTGAAATATTGATGCTCTTAGTCATCAAACGATCGGGAATAATAACTTTAGGCTTCTCTGTTGCAACTTTAGGCTGTATCTTATCATCTTCAATCATCTCCTCGTTAAAAAGTGCGGCAGGTAATACAAAACTCGCCTTGGCCCTTTCTTCTAGCGTTTCATTAGATGCTTTGAGTTTGAGCTGTTCTACTACAGTATTTGCTTTTAGAATTTCAATCATTTGGTCGTTGAGAACCAAATCTTCTTGTACCGTGGACTGATAAAAAATATTGTTCCACAATTTGCCCTGTTGCTTGGTATCAATAGCCTTGATTTCCTTTGCTTTATCTGTTATTTCTTCAACCGTAGCCGTTGTTTTATTCTGAGCTAACCAAGTAGCAAAGGGTTGAATAGCAGCAAATTCTTGCTGTAAAGCTTCTTGTGTGGGAATCACTTCTTTAAAACTAGCCGATGCCATGAGCATGGTTTCGTATTTTGTTGCACCTACTGGACGTTTTTGTATAGCTTCATAAAAAACTCCTTGTCCTACTAGGTCCTCTCTAATGCTAAGGAAGTGCTGAGACAGAGATCGAGCATCGGGAATTTGAACGCTTCGCAAACTGACGAAACGAAATAACGTATTTGAAATAGTATCACTCATCGTACTAGTATATTGGTTAATTTCTCCAAATCAAGCATTATACTTAACTTTTAACCTATTTTTTTTTAATAAAAATCAACTGTTTTAACATAATTACATTATTCAAATAAATTATTTCCTCAGTGATAGAAATAAAATAATAAACCTATAGAAAACAAAGAATCATTGCTGAAAATTTATTTTATCAATGATTCCTTGTTTTCTATTATTCAACTATTTCTATCAATTCCCCTCTACTCCATAAAAAAAGGGAAGCGTTTTACGCTCCCCTTTGTCTTATTTTTAATCTCTACTTCCTCCTTTTTACAACGCAGCAATTTCTGTTGTATAATTTGTATTTTGGTTTCTCGCATCAAAACGCGTAGCAAATTCTGTTGCCTGTTGTTTGAAATGGGTGTATAGCTCCTCGAGGTTGTACATTCCACTTTCCTTATAGTACGGCAATTGTGGAGAGAGTTGCAAGGCTCTCGTGCCTCCTTGTTTCATAATAGGCAACATATAACGGGCGAAATTGTAGCGGTGAATATCTTCTGCTTCAATATCCCAAGCGGAAATTCGCTCAAAGAACGACCAAGTTTCTGGATGGTTGATTGCATGCATATACGACATCAACAAGCCCATTGAATAACCTACAGAACTATCGTATTGATCATGGGCCTCATATTCTTCAATTGCTTTGTTGAAATACTTTTCTGCTCCGTCTAAATCTCCGGCTTTCCACGAATAGTAGGTCAAGCTGCAAAACGTTTGAAACGGCATAGAATAACAGGTCAATTTCTTGTGAATCAAATCTTGGGCTTTGACAATAGCCTCGGCTAATTTATCTTGGAACAGCAGTAATTCCACCTCTGTATCCAATTCACAAGCAGAGCAGTTCGTCATATCATCCACCAATTCAGCATTGGCAGCATCAATATAGGTTTTCGCTAAATCGTAATCGCGTAAATGAAAGGCCAAGCCCGTCATGACGTTGTGATAGGCACGCGTACTAAAACCGTTTTTCACTAAACGACGCTTAAGGTCTTCGCCAATTTTTTCAATTTCTTCTAGGGGAATTAATGCACTGCGATAGGCGGAGCAAAACATCCATTTGTATTCCCACAGGAATTCAGATTCGTCAAAATAATCTTCGTTGGCATCGCTAGTGTGCAAAATCCACGCAAAAGCGGGAAAACTCTCATTACAGCGTGAGGTATTGCGCTCTTGGCGAATTAAGTCCAAACGCAAGTCAAACCCCCAATCGATATCATTGTGTTGATCGGCGAGTTGAATTGCTTCTTTCAACGCGATAATTTTATCTTCTAAACTCTTTAGACCCTCCACTTTTAGGAGAATCTTCTGGATTTCTAAATTGTAATTCATAGCTTTTGTATTCTTTTTTGTTCTTCTTCCATTTGCTTAATATCGTCTTGTACAAAGGTATTTCCGTTGCGCAGGTCAAATCGCTTGGCCCAGTCATAGGCACTACCTTTATAAGCACGTGCCAACGCTTGCAAGTCGTACCACCCTTCTTGTTGATAAAAGGAAACGGAAGGCGAAAGGGTTAATTGTTTTTGTTCGGGTTGATCGAGGACAAACATCATATGACGGCTTAGCATCAATTGTAAGTCATCCTCCGCATCGATATCCCATCCTGCGATAATTTCATAGTACCCCCAACGATCTTCGTCTCCTAGCAAGTGTAAGGCGTAAATCAAACGGGTTAACCCATAGAGGAGCGAACTATTGACTTCGGACAGTTGGGCAAATTCTTCTTTGGCTTTTGCCAGGTAGATAGATGCGCGTTCATCGCCTTGACGAGCCATAAAATAGCCCATAACCACATAGGTTTCAAAGGGTAGAGAAAAATCGCGCAACTTCTTATACTCCATTTGGTGCATCAAGACAATGGCTTCGTCAAAATGCCCCAAACGCGAAGCACTTTCGATTTCATTGTCATAGGCCACCACTTCGTTACACACCTCATCAAAAGGCTCTTCTTTGGCTTTTGCAATATAGGAAGCACCCAAGGCATAATCGCCTCTATGCTGGGCAAATCCAGCCATGGTATAGTAATAACTGCGCTTCGAAAAGTTGAAGTGTTCTAACTTTTGTTCTAAGTCGGCTGCGATAGCGTGTACTTGTTCTAAGGGAATCGCCACATTGCCATAGGCTGAGCAAATCATCCATTCGTATTCTTCTAAAAATTCCGATTCCGATAGTTGTTCTGGGTGTAAACGCGCTTGTTCCAACAACCACGCAAAAGCCAACGGACTTTCAATACAAGCCGAAGAACAGCGCTCTTCGCGAATCAACATGATGCGCAAATCAATTCCCCAACCCAAATCCCCATGTTTATCTGCGAGGTAAATCGCCTGTTTAAACAAGGTGATATAATCTTTAGGATCTGTGGTTTCCTCCTGAATTTGCAAGAGGATGCGCTGTATTTCTAACCGGTGTAGCATCTTATAGTTCAGGCAAAAAGTTGGTCATTCCCAAAATGACAAATTGGTATAAGGCGTGGTTGAAGATATCCATCTCCTTCTTGTTAATCGTGTAACCTCCGAGCATCAAGGCTTGAACGTACATCACGTTAATCAAGGCTTCAAAAAGCTCTGGATCTGTTATCACCAAGAGTTTTGCTACCAAATCATTCTGCTGATTAAAACACAAGGTAGGCAATACCTCTTCTTGCTTTTTGAAGTGTCCCAAAGCAGCGGCAAATGGATTGGCACTTTGCGCCAAGTTTTGCATGCTCTTGCTGTTCAACGCTTCTTCATTGGCGATGTAAATCGCTGTGGTATCTTGGGGTTCAAAACGCTTTACTTCTGCTTTACAATAGTGTTGTTTTAGAATTTTATTGGCTTTGGCCAAAAAGGCATCAATGCGTTCATCCGTGTGATCAGCCGCCTCAAAACTATCTAAGATATCATTGGGCTTAATCAGTGCGATGCTTAAATCAGGATTACTCGCTTTGATTTTCTGAATCAAATCTGCTTCATAGCTATAGGCTGCATTAATCACCAATTTCTGTTGAGACCCTGCAATACGGCGAATTTGCCTAAAATCATCCAAGGAAGGCGTATAGAAAATAGAACCGTATTGGGTGCGGATATCGCGGAACAACAGCATCCCCTGATTGGTTTCAAAAGGCAAATAATCTTCAAATAATTTGAGGATTTCATTGTCTGAAGCCGCCAAAGATTTGATGAATAAATGGTGAATGGAAATCAAATGTTCCAATTTATCTAAATCCGATACCGACAACAACTTCAAATAATCTTTAAAGCAAGCAGTCAATTCTTTTTTCGCGTCTACTAAAGTAGCATTATTCATCAACGACTCTCGGGAAGCCGTAGGTTGCAACTCGTTGGAATTGATAATACAACGCACAAAAGAGGTCCATTCGGGCAATAAATTCGTTGCTTGATCACACAAATACATGCGCTTCACAAAGATTTTATGCTCTTTGGAGGTCGAAGTATTCACTTTATTGGGAATGACATAAGCCACCCCTTGAATATCTCCCGCTTGAGAGGAGATGGGAAATACATCTAAAAACTTAGTTTTAAATACTTCTTTTCCGTAAGCCAAGAGCTCTTCTTTATCCGCTTGGGGATTTAACCATATCGGTTTCCCATCCAAGACGATTTCCTCCTCTTGGTTTTCGACAAATTTGATTTCAATAGGCAACGCACTTCCGTAGAATAGCACGTTTTGCTTCACTTCTTCTTTTTTGAAGAGGGAACGCCAATTTTTCTTGGCTTGTAAGATCACCCGTGTTCCTACTTCGGGTAGTAGATCAATCATTTCCACTTCATAGGTTCCATCAGCACGTCCAATCCAGCGTACCGCTTCGTCTTTGAACAGTGAACGCGATTCTACGACAATTTCTTCTGAAACCACCAAACACGAAAGCAACCCAATACCAAAACGACCAATCAAGTCTTTTTCTGCGAGTTCCCCACGTTTCGAACTTTGTCCAATGACCGATAAAAACTGATGTACATCATCCACAGATAATCCCACCCCATTGTCTTGGAAAATCAATTGATCATCCTGAAAAAACAAGGTTATTTTACCTTGAAACCCTTCATCAATTCCCTTTCTTACTGTTACAGCATCCACCCCATTTTGCAGTAATTCGCGAATGAATACCGTTGGCGAGCTGTAAATGTGCTCGCTCAACAGTTCAATTGTTCCCTTCATATTCACTTGGAACTGATAGTTCTTTTTATTGTCCATTATCTTCTTCTTTTTCTTGGGCCACCAACAATTTTTTGCGCATCTTCATTTCCGTTTTCTGCTGCTTGTTGATACCAATGTAAAGCCAACTCATCGTTTTGCTCTACACCTTCTCCTTTTAAATAACAATTACCTAATTCGTATTGTGCCATATCATAGCCGTTATTTGCTGCTTGCTCTAGGTAAGTTACCCCTTCTGCTGCTTCTTGTGCTACTCCTTCGCCTTTGACTAACATCACTCCTACATAAGCCGCAGCTTCCAAATGTCCACGGTCTGCCACTTGACGTAAATAGTACATCGCTTCTATATAGTCCTTCTCTATTCCAATAGCATAGTAATAGCACATCCCCAGACGGAAGTAAGCCGCATCATACCCGCGTTCTACAGCCATTTTATAGTAGTGGAACGCTTTTTTCTCATCGCGTTCAACGCCAATAGCAAATTGGTAGCAAATTCCCAATCCTTCGGATACATAGCCGCGTTGTTCCGCTTCTTCGTAATACGGGAAAGCTAAGTCATACGGTTGGTCTTCTTCATAGCCGTATAGATAGTAATCCCCTAGGGTTAGCATCGCAAGGGCTGATCCGTTGTCTTTGGCTTTTTCTAACCAGTATTTGGCTAAATCTAAATCTTTTTCTAAGCCATAGGCATAGAGGTAATAACACCCTAATTTATATTGAGCGTAACCAAATCCGATATCGGCGGCTACGGTCATATATTCTACTGCTTTTTCCGCATTTTCTTCTACGCCCGATCCTTCTTCATAGGCCAAGGCTAAATCGACATTGGCATCATTATAGCCGTATGCTAAAGCTTTTTCAAACAATTCAAAGGCCACTGCACGGTTTTCAGGTCCGCCAATTCCGTAGCGATTGCATCGAGCCAATTGGTAAATCCCCTCTGCTAAATCAGCCTCTGCTGCCATTTCGAAATGCGTTCTAGCTTTTGCTGCATCAACGTCTCCCACCAAACCATCTTCATACATATACCCTAGGCGAACCGCCGCAAAAGGATAGTTGTTTTCTAAGGCTTCTTGGTAGTATTGTTCCGCTAGGGCAGGATTCGCTTCTAAGCCATACCCACGTTCTAAAAGCATCGCTAATTCCACTTTACAGTAGTTTGAATTATATAATTCCACTCCTTTTTCATAATAGGCAATGGCTTTATCTAAGTCTGGATTTTCGTTGTAGCGGTAGTAACGCCCAGCGTATTCAATACCTAGACCACTGTTTCGCTCTGCAGCCAATTCGTAATATTCAATGCATTTATTATAGTCATCTTCCGTACCAAATTCACCATATTGATATCCATACCCCAAGCGATACGGTCCATAATCATCGCCCAACTCCATCGACTGTCTCAATAAAGCTTCTGCTTCTGCGGCATTGTGTTCGATTTCTTGGTGTTCCAATAAGGCTACGGCTTTTTCATTCATCGCACGGGTTAATTGCCCCTCAATCGCACGGTCCAAATACGCCAAGGCACGATCGTAATTTTTATAATCGTTGTGGTACAAATACAAGATTGCCAATTCCAACAAGGCTTCATTGGAACGGTACAAGGCTGCTTTTTCCAACGCTTGAATGGCCTTTTCAAATTGAGGTTCACTTTGATCCGCTGGATACAAATAGTAGTACCCTTGAACGAAACCAGCATAGGCGATTCCGTGCTCAAAGCCCACTTGTAAGTAAGGCGCTCCTTGTTCGATGGTATAGCCTAAAGGCGCAAAACGCGTATTGCTAATCATCATCCCCATCATATAGTTGCAATACCCGCTGTTGTGTTGGATTCCATCTAAAAATGTTTCTGCAGCTTTTTCATCTTCTCCCTCACGCAAGTAATAATCAGCTAACACATATAACCCGCGTTTTTCCACGTGAATTAACTCCTGATAGCGATCCAACACCGCTTTTCCTTCTTCTGCTGATTCACAAGAACGGAATTCAATATTTAGTGCGAATAATTTTCCAATGCGATTGTCTGGAGCATCTGAAGCATGAATCAGCTCCAAGCCTTTCGCCTGGTCTTGTTCAAATCCCAACGTACCGTAATAGGTGTTATATCCAACAAAGGCTTGCGCGGTTTTATCTCCTGCAGCATACCCTTGTTTAATATAGTCTGCTGCTTTATCATCATCACTAAAGCCATAGCGCGCATTCATATACAATTCATGCATAAAGGTATAGGCCTTGGCGTATCCCTTATCGATAAATAGTTGATTGAGTAAGACCACATCATCAAACCACAGGGCGTAATCCTTATCATTCAAGTAAAAGCTACTGCGCTCGCGGTTGGAGTCTTCGTTAATTTGTTCGTATAATTGTTGAAAGATTGCGCCTTCTTTTCCAGTTTGTACAGCCAACATACACAAAGCATGCGCTTTGAACCAACGAATTGGATCTGCATAGTCATCTGCATCAAAATACTGTTGTGCGGCACTGCTTAAACTTTCTTGCCCATTGGCAAACTCACTAATATAGCTTAAGTATTTTACATTAAACTCACCCATAATTTTCTTTTTTCTAATAAAACAATTTTTCTTCTTTTTTCGATTGATCCAATGCTCACAAATTTAAGAAACACCCACGACATAATTTGTTAATTCTAAAAAAGTGTTCTATTCAAAAAGAAAAATCCCCATTTTCAAGGAAAGTCCGATAAAGGCAAGCGGAGAAAGTAAGGGTTAAAAATCATAAAAGGACCCGCAAATGCGAGTACCCAAAAGGAAGTACTAGTGGTGTAAATACTTTTTATTCACACGAGTAGAGGCAATATAAGAAGCGATAAAGCCCAAAATAAAAATAGATCCAAAGACCACAAAAATATCACTGATGTTAAATTCGACGGGATAAGCAAACCCTGGACGAATGAGAATAAGTCCGAAATGCTCTTGGATCGACACGGCAATAATGCCCAAAACAATACCGATTACACCTCCTATAACACTGATAATCATTCCTTGTAGTAGAAAAATACGCTTGAGCTGTTTGAGAGAAACTCCCATATCATTCAACGTTTTAATGTTGGCTTTTTTCTCCAATATAATCATCAATAAAGCCCCAACTAAATTAAATAGCGCAATAATCACTACGAGTAAAAAGATGAAGTATACTACGGCATTTTCGGTATTCAACATGCGATACAAGCTGTCGTTCAACTGCATTCTATTTTTAATAACCACTTGATCACCGAGGACCTGCTGAATAAAAGCAGTAGCTTCTTTTTCTGTTACCCCTGGATTAAGAGCGAATTCGAGGTTGGTGTACTCATTTTCTTCTAAACTGAGTAAATGTTGCGCCAATGCGATAGCACAAAACACGTATTTACTGTCTAATTCTTCGTTTCGCAAGGAGTAAATTCCCACAGTATACAGTGAAGTACGCAAAAAAGCATCTTCAGGATTATTCACTACGCCAGATCCTGGTTTAATGGATAACGCTTGTAGACTGTGTTCTGCATCAAATAATCCCATGGACAAAAGATAAGCCATTCCCAATCCGACGACAACTTCATCCGAATCGGGTTCCATCCAATGGCCCAACTCTACTTTATCGGGAAATTGGCTAACTTTATCAAAGTCAGCATCTACTCCTTTGAGTATAGCAACGGTTTGCTTTTCATTATAGGTAAAAAGCAAACGGTCTTCTACTACTCGAGCCACTCCCGAAAACAAAGGAGATTGACTTAATTCTTGGTATTGCGCTTGGCTCAACGCAAAGTTTTTGCCCTGTTTGCTAAATACTTTCAGTGCTGGATCCAACTCATTGGTAAACGACAAGCTGAAGGAACGAAGTCCACTAAACACAGCTAACACAATTAACATCGCCATGGCACTCACGATAATACCTATAGAGGCAATCGCCGTGATGACGTTAATTGCTTTGCTTTTGCTTTTACTGAAAGCGTAGCGTTTGGCTATGTAAAATGCGATTTTCAACGGTTTACTTTTTCTTTCTCTTCGCTAATAAATCAGGATTAGCAATTGGGTTTTCGTCTCCTTTTAGTGCTTTGTCAATTTGATCGATATACTCTAAACTATCGTCTACGTAAAACATCAAATCGGGCACTTTGCGCATCTGATTCTTTACGCGTTGTGCAAGCTCGTGCTTAATTAGTGGCGCATTGGATTGAATCGCTTTCAACAGTTCCTTTCCACGCTCCGCAGGGAAAATACTTAAAAACACCTTCGCAATTGATAAATCCGAAGTGATATTTACCTTAGAAACAGAAATAATCAAATTGCTTATTCCGTTCTTGCGCACTTCTCCTTGTAATATATCTACGAGGTCACTTTGTAGAAGCGCTCCCATCTTCTTTTGTCTATTTGTCTCCATGATGCAAAAATACAATTTTTTGGATAGTATTTTTTTATATTTCACGCTTCCCTTACTTCTGCTCGATAAAATTATTACTTCATCCTTCAAAAAGAAAAAGACAATCGATGTCAAAGGCCTAACGTAGGGTTTTTCTATAAGATAAAAAGTCTTCTCCTCTACTAGTAACACTGCTATAAACTTTGATTTTGTTTCTATACGCCTTATGCCAATTTAGGATTGGAAGAAGTAGGACTTCACACAGGCTAAACAAGAGACTCCTTCGAGATCTCTTGGAGCATCCTTCGACAAAGCAGGCATTTTTCCAAGCTATATCGAAGGGCTGTCGAAGGATTCTCGAAGAAAACACTAAGAAATACCGAAACATACTCCTAGGAGTATTCTTTCTATATTCGCTCATTTCTCATTAATCCTCCTCTCCAAACCTTAGCGTCCTCTAAAAACAAACTATACAGCTGTTGTTCTAAGCATTAGATGGACGAAAAAGACGAGGCATGAGGCTAATAAACGAGACAACAAACAACAAGGAAAGACAAGACGGGAAAACTAAGGAAAAAAGAAAGGGGCAGAAGAGGAAAAAGCAGGTACATCCTAGGAGGGGGCACAATTCGATAGAGAAATAAAATTAATATTTTTTAAATCTATTTCTTGCAAAAACCAATAATACGCAGTAATATTGCAACCTCTAATTGTCAATTTGACTGGTCCTATAACTCAGCTGGTTAGAGTAGCTGACTCATAATCAGCAAGTCCCTGGTTCGAGCCCAGGTGGGACCACCATCAAAATTTACAGTCAAATCGACCGGTCCTATAACTCAGCTGGTTAGAGTAGCTGACTCATAATCAGCAAGTCCCTGGTTCGAGCCCAGGTGGGACCACAAAAATTTTAAAGAAGCATCTATTGTAAAATAGGCGCTTTTTTTTTACGCCCTTTTTTCTCGTTTCACCTCATCAGTACAACGTACGTACAACATTTTGTTCTACCCCACAAAGATACTAAAGTATCATAATCAAAAAATGAGAACTGGACTTGCTAACTTACAAAAATCATTGTTAATTGAATCAAACCAGAAGAACGACTCTTTTGAAAATGAAAAAAATTAGTTGTAACTAGCATTTTTCATTTTCAACAATATATATTAAATAAATGTTATACACATTCAAATTACAGAAAAGTGAGTAATGCTAGTAAAAGTTTTTCTTTGATATATAAAAATTTAATTGTTGCTTTGTACTCTCAAAAAACATGTAGATTGTGTATTTTAACAATAAAATAGAACAATAATTTTGTTGACAAACAAATTATTTGTTACTTTTATAAAGTAAAAAATAATGACTATCGGTAACATTATACCAAACCAAATAATAATAAAAAACCCACTCCTTTATTGAAGTGGGTTTTATGTTTTATTGAAGTTCAGCCATTGCCATATTGACCTTGTTCACCATTTTTATCATTCTATTCATTTGGCTTGTTGACATTTCAGATTTTACATTATCCATCTTATTGCCTAAATCTTCACCTTTAGACATAAGATTTGGTAAATCTTCAAACATACTCATATCGTTATTCTTGGCTTTCTTTAAATAACTTATGTAATCATTCATATAGCTTTCATAGCTATCAAGCAAATCATCAATATCTTTAGAACTTACCTTATTTATATTAGATGTTGTTTCTTCATCTTGCTCAAAGTAATCAGATTCTTCAGATTCATCTGAATCATTAGAATCATATTGATTAGTTTCTTCTTCTATTTTTGATTCATTATTCTTATTACAGCTAATAAATACAAGTGATGATATTGATAATAGACCTACAATAATTAGTTTTTTGTTCATCTGTTTTCTAAAATTTAATGTTTATTTAAATAAATCGTATTCAGTTACTTAATACACACATACCACATATTACGTGATGGTGCATTAATTCGGGTGAACAAAAAAGGTATTAAGGAGGTATCTTTAATCGGATAACATTAAAGAACAACAATTTTCAATCTAAGTATTGTTGTACTTGATAAATGATGATTTGTGTAGTTCTCTAATGTAGTAAGTAATTGTTTTCATTTTTTGTGGTATTTTAGGTTTATAAAGTATAAAAAAGAAGCGTGGACATTGCAAACACACTAAACCTAGGAATACCACTCCCTAAAAAAGCAATGAATACAAGCCACGCCATATCGGCATACTCTCATATACATTATTTGCTTTCTTATATTCGATGTGGTATTTCGGTTTAGCAATAATGCAATTAAGCACGTTTGTTCTTTTCGTAAAAAGCAAAGATAGAACATATATTAAATATAAAACAGCCTAAATTCAAAAAATAATCTAGGCTGTTTTATATGGATTCTTAGTTGTTTAATTATTTATACATATAGTATTACAATAAGTTTTTATAAACTATTTAGTTATTTAATACTTAACTTTTATATATTTACACAACATTTAAAAACAATGGAGCAAGATAAGATAGAAATAATAATAGATAAATACCCTGATGGTTCAAATATTGAATTGGATAATTTGACTTTAGATGCAACTAAAATATTAGTGCGTCTTGTTGATGCTTTTTCAAAAATTGTTGAAGCAGAAAATAATCCCAATATAAGAATAGGATTAAAATCAGGTAGTGCTGAAGTAAGTATAGAGAATGCTTCAACGATTTATGAAAACTTAAAAAAAGTATCAGATAACTCACCTGATAGACAAAATATTTATGTATCAAATCTTACGATCGTTCAAGATATTATTAAAGAATCTAACTATAATTTCAAAGCCATTGTATATAAAAAAAACAATGAAACCATACCAATAATACCTCTTTTTGATAAAAAATTTAGATTAAAAAGAGAAAGAAAGGAAATAAAACACTACTATAATATTGAATTCTTTAAAGGTAAGTTATTTGATAGTGGAGGAAAAAAACCAAATATTCATATAGAACAAAATGATATAGAGCATAAAATAAATTGTAGTGAAGAACAAGCTAGTGTATTAGCTAAATTTTTATATAAAGAGGTTACTATATCAGCGTGGGGTAAACTAAATTCCAATAATAAAATGGTTTATGAATTTTGTGATATATATAATTCTAATGAATTTGATTTTTATTCTGATTTTAAAGAATTTATGACTACTAATAATTCATTAACTGGGACTGAACCATTAAAGCATATACATAAAAAATTAAAATCTTATTATTCAAATGGTAAGTTTAAAGAAAGTAGAAAATTTCTAAGATTATTTTGTAATGAAGTTGCTGATGTTAATAGATTAAGAGCTATTTTACTTATATCAAAGGGTGTTAGATATAATGAAGATATTCAAGATATAATTAAAACCATTGAAAACTTAATTGAAGCAAAAACTAAAAGAACAATTTTATAATGTCAATACAGCTGAATAAAATAGGAGATGAAATAATTAAAGTCCGAGATTGTAACGAAAATGATGATTTTATTGGGATAGGGATAGAATTAGATGATAGTGGTGAGGGGTTTCATAGTGGAATTATTATATCATTAGGTGGTGAGTTAACTTTGTTTCATTTTGATGGTACTGCAATTTATATTAAAAAAAATACTGATATACCAGAATGGTTTTATATAAAAAAGTTAGATATTTTTGAAGAAAATGAAAATTTTATATTAAACTTTAAAGCGCATTGTGAGTTGATTAGTGAAGAAGCGAATCCTGAATTTGGTTTTGTTTTTGATGGTTCGTATTATAGCAACGCAGGTGAATATTACACAGAAAGTAATATTAAAGATATAACTACTTGTGTTGGCTTTTGTATAAAAATTATTAAAGGTTATTTGTATAATCATAATGATTACTTGTCCCTAGATGATTGGAATGCAGAAAGTATGGATGATTATAAAATCAAAAATTTAAGTTTTTATAATCATCTTTTAGAAAAATTAGAAAAAGAATATCCTGATAGATTTGAAGAGATAAAGAGAAACTATTTTAAAAGAATTATGCCTTCCGATTTAACTACGTCAGGTTTTTATAATCAATTACCTATTAGAAAAAGTCAAATAGATCAGTCTAGAAGCACTGTTGAAATGGTATTGAAAACTAAAAGGTTGGCCTAATTTTTTTGTGTTAGTACCAAGTATTCTTGACTGAGCAAGCCAATAATTCATCGAATATATCCACTTCATTTCTTCTATTGAATTTAAAGCAATATTCACTAAGATAGTTTTGTGTGTAATCTCTACCGATAGAGTGGTGAATACCTAAGAATAATCTTTTTGCGTTTGATATTGTTTTGTGTACCCAAGGTAGTACTTTATCAGATTTTAGATTCTTAGTATTGATTGAAGTATGACTTTTAACTAGACCTTTTAATTTGCTGTAATGCCTACCATCATCAGTAATTAAATAGGTCTTTTTTGATTCTACTGCTTTTTCTAGTTCTTTGCTCAACGTATTGTGTTTGTAATCTTCAATATGAACCATTTTAAGGCGTTTTACAATACGATTGGCTTTGTGTTGATTAGTTTGATTAGGATTTAATTCTGATTCAACCATAACCAATACTTTTGAATTTCTTTGGCTACCAACACCACGTTTTAATTCTTGCTTTTCTTTTCGTTCTTCTTTGTTGGGAACTGTTACAAAGAATCCTTCATCTAATTCAATTGAACCTTCTAGTTTATATTCTTCATCAGCTTTACACATAACTCGCCTAATTTTGTGCATCATTGACCATATTGGCTCGTAAAACTTGTGATTTAGTTGTCTTTGTATTTCAAGTGATGAAAATGATTTTTTAGTAGAAGTAGCAAACATAAAAGCAATGTACCAATATTGGAAAGGTAGTTTTGAATTTTCCATCACAGTACCGCTTTTTAATGATGTTCTAAAACCACATTGTTTGCATTTGTAATATTGGATTGTAGATAACCAATAGTGATGCTCACCTTTACACTTTTTACAAATTACACCTACTTTATCTCTATGATTTTTGAAGTGTATTCTACAAGATTCTTCATTTGGGAATTTTTTAAAGAACTCAAAAATATTCATATATTTCTCTCATTTTGTATATATAAGTTACGAATAATTAGCGAGTTATGCAAGTTTTTGTTGTTTTATTATACATATAAAATAAAAATAAATTATGGTGAATTTTAAATATATAAAAAGAAGATTGTACTGTTTTTTTGGTAAATTTATACCTTACTTTAAAAACAAGATAATGAAAGATAATGAAAGGATAAAAGACTTATTAATACAAAAAATTTCACTAGTATTAAAATCTATTGAAAATAGTGAGATAGTTATATATAATGACACCGATTTTGTAGATACATTATCAAAAAATGATTCGGTTATTAGACTTAAAATTAATTTTAAATATTTGGATGAAACTAAATTTCAAATTAGGTTTGAAATTAGTCTTAAAGATTATACATTATTAAATTTCGACATTATTGGAATTGATTTTAAAGAAAATGAAACTCCAAATCTAATTAAATTAAACGCTATAAATATTTTAATTAGTGAAATAAGAAACATTAAAAGAATAAATGAAGTTTAAATCTATCAATCAACAAAAAACCAATTTAAACAATAATTTTAAATTGGTTTTTTGTTGTCAAATTATCTTGGTATAAAGTTGACGATAGTCATTTAAAAAATTAAGACAATGGATAAAAAAACCATAGACCAATTTTTTGATTCCTTATCAAAGAATGTCTTAAAAGAGAAATGGGATAAATATGACAAATATTCAAAGCAAGAGAATTCAGTTACTATTTCTGAATTATTAGATGTTTGGAATGTATGTTACGAAAACACATTTGTCTATTCAAAACCAGATTTATTAGATATAAATAATATATTAAAAGAAGGGTCCGAAATTAGTTTCGGACTCTTTTTTTTGTACCTTAGCCATTATAAATTATTAAACTTCAAAATCATAATTTTATATACCATTATACTAAACTAGCAACAAAAGAATCATCTATTTAATTTCAATAATAATACATTTCCCGGTCTTTCGGCCTCACAAAATGGGTGGGGAAGTAAAGTCTATTCCTTAATACACAACCGTATTAGAATAACGACAAAAAACAAGGCAAGAGTACCAAGATTCCTCCGTTAGATTGACACTAAATTATACAGTTAAATATAAATCTTTCCACAGCAAAAGACCCCCTCTATACCTTCTACTATAGAGTAGCACAATAAAAGAAGCTATCAACCTCAGACTTGCTCTGAGGTTTTTTTATTTATCCAATATTCTATCCTCCACCTATAGCAAATGAGTCAGTGAAAATCCAATACTATTAAAAAGGATATGCAAAAGTACTGCGATATAAAAAGAATGATTTAACCGAACATAAGAATAAATCAATCCCGAGATAAAATATGGAAATACAAGCACGACACTACTTAAAAGAGTTAAACTAAGGCGATCATAATTCATCAGGTGAGATAAGCCAAAGAGAAAAGACAGCACAAATACCATACTATTTCTACGCCTCAACCAGTAGCGATGTAAAAAGCTCTTTCCCCAATAACACAACCCGAAAGAACAAAGTCCCGCTGTACTAGCAAGTAAAAGTCGAGCGCTCCAAAAGTCGAAGGAATCCAATCGCGTACCGCTAAAAAATGAATAGAGATAAAGGGTTACAATCGCACAAGAAACACTCCACTTAAAGGGACTGAAGACCAAAGGTAACCGAAACATCCCTTCTTCTAGTAGAGGTCCAACGAAGGCAATTAGCACAAACATATACCAGACATTTCCTTGTTTTAATTCCATCCGAGCGCGGTGAACAGGTAATTCCATCCCATGCTGATCAACAACAAAAAATAGCACCCCTAAACAGAGTAGTTTCACTGCAATTAACAGCAGTAGAAACTGGAGTACTATTTTTATTCTACTACCACAGAGTAAACCCATTACTTCCATCTACTTTTTTTATGCTAAACGATAACACCTGTATTCCCTACCTTTTCTTGCGCCATACATGTACCAAATGCCTTCCCAACACCATTACAATCAGTCCTCCCATCCGGAGTACATAGAGGATAAGATTAAGGATCCTACTGATCCCAATAACGATAGTGTCAAGCCAGGATTTCTTCATTTGCACTTACTTCAATTGTTCTAATACTTCCCCTATCTCCAAGTGTATTTTTTCTATTTCCTCGCTATATTGTTCCGTATCTTCTTCGATAGCACGTCGAAATAGTTTGAAGGCTTTCATTCGTAATTCACTATATTTCAGCAAGTTTTTCTGATGTTCTTGCAATTCTGCAGGGAAATTTTCCACTTGCCCTGCTTGTTGCGCTAATGCTACATTTTCCTCCCATTTGGGTAAAACGAATAGATTCAATTCTCTCAACAGTTCTTCTCTGGTTTTGGTATACAAATCATCGTAAAAAACTAGGGTTTCTTGTTCATTTTGGGTAAATGTTTCCAATTGCGTCTGATAGGCTTCGTAAGCAGGATCATTGGACCATAAAAAAACAGTAAAAAACACCGTAAGCGCTATCATACAAGCAGAAAGTAGCGCTAGTCCTGCAGCTCGCCAATTGGAGTAGAAGGCTAAGTTCTGTTCCTTGTGTTGGCGCAATACAGCTCCTTGCTTCACTTCTACAATCCATCGAATTACACCAGCAAAAATAGCAGGTAAGATATAATTAGGAATTCGCTCTGACACCGTAGATGGAAGCGCTAAAAGTCCTCCAAAAACCAAAATCGTAGCTGCTATTCCCCACCAAAGGGCTTGCTTACCTTGCTGTTTTTCTCCTAGTGTACGGTAATTGTCTCGCATCAAGTATCCTCCAATAAGCGGCCCGCCTAAAAAAGTGGCTAGTTGTATTGCGTTAGCAGAATAAAATACAACAGCCGAGTTTGAGGTTTCCAGATCTGGATTCTCCTGGTTTGGATTCACTGCATTACTATCCTCCAATATAATAGTCTCTTGTGTGATCATTCTTGTATTGTTTATTCTAAAAAATAACTTCCTTTATAGCCTAAACGCTTTACTTTCAAAAAACGGTGGCTCTCAATAAACGTATTGTTTGTCGAAGTTCGTGTATCTACCAATAGCCTAGTCTTTCCATAGTTCAACAACGTATCTTGCCCAACAATCGTATCGCGAAAAACATCTTGTAGTAAAACACCTGTTAAGTGATGGTCAATTGTATTGCTATAGTAAAACACCAAGCGATTACTTCGTTCCGATATGGCTGATCCTAAAAGTAAACTATCTGTAAATTCATCATACAACAATTGCAATTTTCGCCTATTTTTTTCATTTACACGCAACGTATCGAATCGGGAATGCAATACAAGTATACCTTTATATCGATGAAGGGTATCGGATGGGATTATTTGCAAACTATAGAATTCACTTTTTAACGTATCGATACCCCCTTCCTTTGTATAGTAGTAGAACTGATTCACAATGGTATCTCCAACAGTTGAGATATAAAGTTGTAAAGCTAATTCCAATTGTCCTTCAGGAGCTCCATTAAACCAATCCACTTCATAAAGTGTATCGCCTAACATATCATAACTCCACGTCCTTTTCAACTCTTTCTTCCCACAACCTATGAGGAAGAGCCCTATAAAAAAGAAAGTTAATCTATACATACGCTGGTTTATTTATCACGCAAACGAAAATAATCAATCTCTTTGTGATAGCCATCATACTAGTTAAAAAAAAGCCCAATGAATACTAGATTCATTGAGCTTTACATAATATAGTTTGATTGGTTTTTGTGCTATTTCACAAGCTCTCTCTCGCGTAAGAGTGTTTTTTCCTCATTTTCTACCTTGTATTTTTTGGTCCAAATACAATCGCCGTCGTATTCATAAGCAAATACTTCTTTTTCAATTACAGGGCGACGAGGTGGTGTTTTGTCTTTTTTGCGTCTTTTCTGTTTGGTGTAGGTCGGAGCCACCGTTGTACGAGTACTCACTTCCACCACATTTCCACATGAATCATATTTATAAGTACTAATGCGAATTTTCTTTTCGCCTTCCTCAAAAAACGTTGTCTTTTCTAAACGAATGCTTCCACTTTCATTATAGGCGCGTACAGTACTAAACCCGCGTTCATAATCCTCAGAGTACTCCCGAGATGTCACAATCATCGGTCTGCCTTTGACAAATTTAGTATAGGTATGTTCCCCATCATCAATCAATCGCCCTTGCTCATCGTACGTGAAGGCACTTTCAAAAACGACTTCCCGCACTTGACCTCGATCCGCATCATACATCAAAACTTCTTGATACACCCGACCTTGGTCATCGTAAAACACATCAAACACTTTCCCTAATTCATCCTTATAATATAAGCGATAACTGTTAATACGACCCTCTTCTAGTTCATATTCAATACGGTCATGCGGATAAATACTCGAAGCATCTTGCTCATAAAAATGGTCATATTGTTTCCATTTCGGATTGGCATCAATTCGATCTAGTGCCATTTGAGCAAATGCACCAGTACTCATCGTTAACAAAAGTAAAGTAAGAATAGCTGGCTTTTTCATGAATCATTGGAGTTTTTGTTGTACATTTTTCCCTTAGGAGTACGCAAAGTAGAAAAAAAACCAAGCATTACAAAAAATAAAGCTCACGAAAACGAAAAATTAACTTAACATCCATTTCTTTTTTAGCATGTTCCTATGCCAATCAGTCAATTACAGCAAATCAACTTCCAGTTGCTGTTGTCTATACCCTAAGGTTAAAGCGACCTCTAAGGGAACACGACGAGAGCGATCAAACGCAAAGACCTGTTTACTCTTGTCGGGATAGGTCATCGTGGTTTGGATGTGAAAATCGAGCAATTTATGGGTATATACATAGCGAACAACTAAATCTCCTTGTTTCGTTCGTTCCTGAAAATAGAGTTGAATTACACTAGCAGGTTGGGTGGAACTATATTCTTCAAAATAACTTTTTACTTCTAGAAAAAGAGCTCCAACTTTTGCATCTGTAATGTGGATTGAATCAAGTGTTGTTCCTTGCCCTAGAACTTTAATTTGTTGCTTCGCGCGTTGAGCTTGCACAGGCAAACAGCACCATATTCCCATAGCAAGAGGAATCCAAAACCACTTGAAATGATAATTTTTTCTTAAAATTAAAAACAGGCATGATTCTTGCATACAACAATAATAAAAACAATTATCATAAAAAAAAGGGAAATACACAACAAACTCAAAAGCTAAAAATAAATCGAAGCAACTAATTTCAATAAATTTTTTCACAAAACGCAACTAAAAATAAAACAAAAAAGCAGATTTAGCGTTTATTTAAGCGAAAGGAGTTTCTACTTTCACATAATGAAAGGTCAGAACCACCTGAAAACAAATATAAGCGTTATCAAAATCCATTTTTTAAAAAATTTTAACTATTTTTAATAAACATATGTTTAATTTTGTAAGCGGTGATAATCTCCTGAAAACGAGAACAAAAAACAAGAGATTAAAGTGTATTTCCCCGCTTTTTTGTAAACCGATAAGCGAAGGATAGACAAGAAAGAAAAAGTCGGTATATATCCCTACTTTTTTCGCTATGCTTCGGAAGAAAAAAGATTATTTTACACTAAATTTGCAACAGAAAAAAAGAATAAAAAATGAAAAAGATTATCTCACTATCCCTCCTTCTACTGACTTTTTCTGCTTCTTATGGGCAACGAAAACCGGTCATTCACACAACTAGTGAACCTATTGTATATAAAGATATAGAAAACATCCTACAGCAAAAAGCTGAATTGGGATTGAGTCAAAAACAAGAAGCTTCATTTATTGTTAAAAATGAATACATTAAGAGAGACTTACAAGCGCTAAATGATCGCACCGATATGTTACCTGTAGAAAAGAAAGAAACCGAAAAGAAGGTAATAAATTCGTATCAGTTATTCATTCAGCGTACCCTAACCAAAGATCAAATGGATATTTGGGCACAAAAGAAGGTAGAACTGGATTTGGCTGACATTCAAGACAACGGTTTAAAGGCAGATTTAAAAGCCTTAGATGCTAGTTATAGAGCTGAACAAAAAGAAATTTACAGAAAATACGGCATGGATCGTGCCATTTATGCAGCTCAACGAAAAGCCATTCGAAAAAAATACGACACCGACCGCCTCAGACTTACAGAGTATTATAATGTAACAGAAGATGAAAACGATGTGATGTCTCTAGAAGAAATCGCTAATTTGGTTAAAGAATTCGATGATTACTACAATGACGAATCTTCTACCAATCCCTTAAAGTACCTAAACATTAGGGAAAACACAACGAATGAAGGAGAAGAAATAGAAGAAGAATCTTATACAGAAGAACAATAATTTCAATCGACAGCAGTACCTCAACAGATACTGCTGTTTTTTTAGCTATACATCACTCAACCACCCTAATGTCTTTATCTTTTTTCAACTATTCAAAGGCAATCAAGTCAATAGGACGAAAAGAAAAAACAATAAACAAGAAAACAAATACTAAAATGTCCGAATTACACCAAAATACAGCATTTTAAAACCTATACATTTCAGTATTTTTACTTTACTTTGCATAAAAATTATCTTATGTCATATATATCAAGAGTTTTAAGTGGAAAATGCCCAAACTGTGGCAAAGTAGATTTATTCTATGACAAGGGAAATCCCGTTACCATGCGCATGCCGAAAATGACGAAAGAATGTTCAAACTGTGGGTATAATTTCCATAGAGAGACTGGTTTTTACTTTGGAGGGATGTATGTAAGCTATGGTCTTACTGTAGCTGAAATGTGTGCTGTAATGGTATTGAGATTAATCATCAATGCCCTTTTTGATGTGCATATCACTCTACTTCAAACCTTTATCGCCATTGTAGTTGTTCTCCTTTTATGTTGGACGTTTAACTACCGATTATCTCGCATTATTTGGTTAAATATATTTTATAAAAAAGAATAGTTTCTTTCGAAAAGTTAATTATCTTTGCACCACTTGAAACAAAAACGGGTGTAGTTCAAGGGTAGAATAGCGGTCTCCAAAACCGTTGATGGGGGTTCGAATCCCTCCACCCGTGCAAAAAAGTCCTTACCAATGGTCAGGGCTTTTTTATTTACTGTCAACCGTAAACCAGTTCTCACTGGTATCGCTTAAAGAATTCTTTAGGGGTTTCCCCCACTCTTTTCTTAAATAGTTTAGAAAAATAGGAATAGTCGTCATAGCCCAAAATAGATGCAATATCATTTAGGGGGTAATCCGTATAAATCATCATGCGTTTGGCCTCCAAAACCACGCGATCTAAGATAATATCCGTGGTGGTTTGATTGACCATTGTTTTACAAACGCGATTCAAGTGTTTTTGAGTCATATTCATCCAATTGGCATAAACCGCTGCTGATTTTTCTTCAGCAAAGTTTTTTTCAATCAATTCTTCAAACAACTGCAAATGGGTAGCATATAGGTTGTTGTTGATGGTCTTAAAAGTTTCGCCTCGCAACAAAATACGATTGGTTTGAATGTAAAACAGCAAGGTTAAACTCACCAATTGTTGATTGCGCTTCCACTGTTCTTGTCGCACTTCTTCCACCATGCGATGCAAGACAAAAGACAAAATCTGCGTATGCTCTTCATCTAAACATACGTGATTGGGATAAAAAGCTGAACGAAATACCGGATAATCCCGCAAAGATTCTTTCAACAAATACAAGTCGAGAAAATTCTGTGTATGAAAAAAGATGTAACCTTCAATATCTTCAGATAACTCCCAACTATGTGTCTGCCCAGGGGCTAACATAAAGACTGATCCTGGTTTTACCTCATAGCGGTTAAAATCAATTTCGTGAATCCCAGTTCCCTTTGTAAACAAAACCCCTACATAGAAATTGTGCTTATGTGGGCGCTCAATATGACTGTGGTTGTCAATAAGGTGTTGGGACAGCGTATTGGCATAAAAATCTGTCTGCAAATTATTATGCGTAATATCATTAATCTGTAAGATAGCGATTTCTTCCATAGCCTCCCTTTTACTAGCAAAAATAAAAAGAAATCTCACGTGTCCCAATTTAATTAACTATCTTACAAGAACTTTCATTTTCTCAAATAAGCATTGCATAAGCAAATTTTATTTTCAAACTTTGTTCCTCAATCTAAAAATAATTGCTCCAATGAAAAAAGCAATCGGAATCACGAGTTTTCTTGCGCTAATCACGGCCGCTTGTAGCCAACAACCGAAACAGAATTTAGAATCCCTTGATAAAAAATCCGCACGAGAAGTAACGTTAAAAACAATTTCTTCTGGCGATAGTATTTACCATATCACTGCTCAAACCATTTGGGTGAATGGCAAAATGGTACAACAAAAGGTGGACACAATCACCACAGCAAAAAATGTGAGCGACTGGGGGGATACTCAACCTACGAGCTTAGAGAAAATTCCAATTTACGTAACAGTAGAATAGTATGAAAAAAAGTAGTAAAGCCGTTTCTTTAGTTTTAATTACAGCTACGTTAGCTTCTTGTTCTAAACCTACTGAAACCAAAGAAGAACAACAACGCGTTTATATGCGGGCAGACAGTAGTGCACCCTATACAGAAGTAACGGATCAATACAATCAACAACGCAGTGGCGGTGGAATGGGAATGGGCAGTGCTTTATTATGGTATATGGCTTTCCGTCCAATGATGGGCGGAGGTATGGGCTATACCAGTCCAGGTATATCTCCTCAATCCAATGTAGGAACCAATACAGCTAAATCAGATGCCTATAAAAAACAAACAGCCCGTGGCGGGTTTGGTCACACGGCTAAGAGCAATTCTGCCGCTTCTTAATTGAACAACATGCAACTAAAATACCTTACACCAAACCCCAATTGGAAACAGCGATTGGAACAAAACGGATTTGGTTATCATACAGATGAAAATAACGTTCCCTATTGGATTGAGGACTACTACTACAGTATTTCTGAGTCTTTTGCGGATGACGTATACGCAGCTACTGCAGATTTGTGGGACATGTGCCTCAAGGCTGTAGACCACGTAATTACCCATAAATTATACGACCAATTTCAAATTCCCCTTTTCTTTCACGAGCACATTGAACGCTCTTGGGAAAAGGATGAATTGAGTATTTATGGGCGTTTTGATTTTGTATACGACACAGTACACAACCAGCTGAAAGTTCTCGAATTTAATGCTGACACCCCCACTTCTTTATACGAAACAGGTGTTGTACAATGGCAATGGATGGACACCTATTTTGGCACAACCAAGGATCAGTTTAACTCGGTACACGATCGTTTAATCGAAACATGGAAAGAAGCCAAAGCCTATCTAAAAGGGAATACCTTGCATTTCTCTTGCATGCGTGAAACATTGGAAGACTTAACCAATATGGAGTATTTACGTGATTGCGCCATACAAGCAGGTATTCCAACTAAGCTCATCTATATCGATGATATTGGTTGGGATGGAGAGACTTTTACAGATTTAGAGGATGAAATAATCACTGATATTTTTAAATTATATCCCTGGGAATGGTTAATCTACGAGCGCTTTGCCTTACACATTCCAAATGATATGGCCCAGGCACAATGGATTGAACCTTCGTGGAAAATGATTCTATCCAACAAGGCAATTTTACCTATTTTATGGGAGTTATATCCCAATCATCCGCTCTTGCTAGCGTCGTATTTTGACGAGCCTAAAGGCATGCAAAATTTTGTCAAAAAACCACTGCTCTCTCGTGAAGGCGCCAATGTTACTTTATACATCAACAACCAAATCGCAGAGGCAACTAAAGGCGACTATGGTGATGAAGGATATATTTGCCAAGCCTTAGCCAACTTACCGAATAAGGGAAAAGGCTATTTTATCATTGGTAGCTGGATCATTGGACAAGAACCTTGCGGAATTACTTTTAGAGAAAGTGATAAACGCATTACCACAGACAAAAGCCGATTTGTACCTCATATTATTGAATAACTCCTAAGCCTAATCTGTATTAGGCTTTTTTTACTCTTATACCGCCCATGATACCTGATTTTATCTACGACAAGACCTTTGAAAACGACATATTTGAGCTCAATAGTATCTCATTTAAAGAATATGAGAATTGTAAATTTATCAACTGCGATTTTACTGCTTGCTCCTTCTTATCCACGCTATTTATCGATTGTGATTTTAAAAATTGTACCTTTAAAAATGCAGCCGTTAATTATGTTGGATTGAGAAACTGCCATTTTCATACCTGTAATTTTACGCATGTAAATTTTACCATGATTGATCAAACGATTTTTGAGTTTTCTTTTACAGACTGCAACCTCGAATTTACCCTGTTCTATGGGTTAAATCTCAAGCGAACAACGTTTATTAATTGCAGTCTGATTAGTGCTGATTTTATGGAGGCAGACCTCTCCCAAGTCATGTTTGACAATTGCAACCTCTATCGCGCCAATTTCACCAAAGCGAAAGCGGAAAAAGTGGACTTTTATACCAGCTATAATTTTGATATTGACCCCGACTCTACCAAATTAAAAAATGCCATCTTTGCTAAAGAGGCTTTGGAAGGTTTATTGAGAAAACATCAATTGATTATAAAGTAAGTAACAAAAAAAATGTAACTTTAAGTGTAAACTTCTAGCAATGAAACAATGCAATTGAAAAAGAAACATAAAATAATAGGTGGTATACTCCTTGTTGCTGTAGCTCTTTATTGTTCGGGACAATGGATAATCAACCATCTTCTCAACCAGTATCTACCTGCGATTATTGAAGAGAAAAATGATTCTCCTTATGATTTAGCCTATAAATCTGTACACTATTCGATTGCAGAACGCAAACTGACGATTAAAGAAGTGTCGATTGAGCCCAAGGCCACAACAGTAACGGACACCTTATCATATCTCAAAGGACACTTACAGCAAATCGATATTCAACGCGTTGCCCTCTGGGACCTGATTAAAAGACATCATCTATCGGCTCAAGGGATTGCGATTATTCAACCTGATATTCAAGTTTTTCAACATACAACCGCAAAAGATAGCACGAAAGCATCTGCACATCAATTTATAGAAGCGATTGACATTAAAACCATCGAAGTAAAACAAGCCCATGTTGTACTACACGATGTAGAACAAAATCTGCGTTTACATGAGGTACACAACTTTAATGCCCTGCTTAAAGGCATTCACTTTGGCGTAGAAACCCAAGATAAACCGATTCCCTTTACCTATACGGACTATACGATTTCTTGTGATTCGGTAAATAGTTTAGTTTCTGATACACAGCGCTTGGACATCTACGGAATTCAAATTAATCCCAATCAAATTAGCACCAAGCGTCTGGCGTTAAAACCGTTAACAAAAACGAAGGATAAAGCCGACTTACCTCAGCAACTCTTAACCATAGAAGTACCTTCCTTGCGTTTAAAGGGCACCGACTGGGGCTATAAAAATCAATCCGACTTCTATTTGCACATTGATCAAATTCAAACTCCTGTAGTAGAAGTCCTTGTTGAAGCTAATCCGTTATCAACCCGTAAGAAGGAAGTCAAAACAGCGGTTAACCCTAAGCTATTGCCTTTTGATTTAACCATTCACTCCATTGATATGGATCGTATTCAAATCAATTCCCGCAATCAATGGATTGTCAACCAAGGAAGTTTACACCTCAAACGCGTTACCAACAAAGCGAAAGAACAACTTCATATTGGAGCGCTTTCACTCCATCAACCTGTCATCGCTTTACATCAACCCGATAAAAAGACAAAAGCGAAAACAAAGACACCTAAAGTAGATGTATTTTTTGACGATTTAGTCCAAATTGATACTCTTGCGATTCAGAACGGAAACTTTAGGTCGGTTGCAGGAAAAAACAAAACGCAAATCTTCCAAGCCAATGCATTGGAAGCGGCACTCACCCATATTCAGATTGATGAGCATACTCTAACACAAACGTTGCCTTTTACTTACCAAGGCCTTGCCTTTTCCGCCGATTCTATCCAATGGGATACGGGACAATTTTACAACCTTAACATTGGAAAAGTACAAGGTAAAAACAATCGCTTGACCTGTACTAATTTTGAATTCTTACCCAAGTACAGCCGCAAAAAAATGGTGAGTATGTTTAAATATGCGGACGATATATTTACAATTAAAACAAAATCTATTACCTTAGATCACTATACCTGGGGCTTTGATTCGCAAGCTGTTTTATTTTTTAAGGCAGACCAAATTCACCTAGATCAGGTTAATGCCAATATCTTTCGCGATAAAACCCCAACCTTTAATATGAGCATCAAACCGTTGTTCAGTAAAAAGCTACGCGACATTCCTTTTACCCTGGAAGTTCAACAAGTGCGCATCGCCAATACAACCTTAGAATACGAAGAATACGACCAAAAGGCAGTCGCACCAGGAAAATTAACCTTTGGTAATTTTAATGCCGTGATTCAAAATGTGTACAGCGGATATCAACGCAAACAAGTACCTACAACGACCATTGCAGTGGATGCCAGATTTATGAATGCTGCTCCCCTCCATGTTGACTGGTCCTTTAATATTCTCAACCGAAATGATGCCTTTCAAATTAGCGGAACCATAAAGAATTTTCCAGCTACAGCCATGCAACCGTTTTTACAACCGTATGTCAAAGCCTCTACAGAAGGGAATCTAGATTTGGTAAAATTCAATTTTACTGGAAACAACAAAGTTGCCACAGGGACTTTCGGTATGAATTACAAAGATTTAAAGGTAACTTTATACCGTAAGAATGGAGAAAAAAAACGAAAGATACTTTCCAAAGTGGGTAATTGGTTCATTCACAAAAACTCCGCAGGAGAATTTAAAGAAGTGGAGATAAAAAAAGTCGATCGCATAGAGGAAAAGTCTTTTTTCAATTACCTTTGGTTATGTATATTACAAGGTCTAAAACAAACTATATTATAACACCCTCGCATATGAAAACCGTATTTATCACAGGAGCATCTTCTGGTATTGGACAAGCTACAGCAAAAGCATTAGCACCTAATCATCGTTTAATTCTTTGTGGAAGAAGAAAAGAGCGATTAGAAGCCTTAGCTCAGGAGTTAAATCAAATCACTGAAACCCATATCCTAACCTTTGAAGTTCGCAATAGAGAAGAAGTATTTCAGGCTGTCGCTTCTTTACCTGAAGCATGGAAAGCCATTGATATTCTCGTTAACAATGCAGGAAATGCACATGGTCTATCCTCTTTTCAAGATGCAGACTTGGAAGATTTAGAAGCGATGATTGATATCAATGTCAAAGGATTAATCTACGTGACAAAAGCTGTTTTACCTTTGTTATTAGCTCATCAAAGAGGAGGACATATTGTCAACCTTTCTTCTATAGCAGGAAAAGAAACCTATGCCAATGGCGCTGTTTATTGTGCTTCTAAAGCAGCAGTAGAATCGATTTCAAAAGGTTTGCGTATTGATTTAAATACAAAGGGAATTAAAGTAACTAATGTAGCACCTGGAGCGGTGGAAACCGAGTTTTCTATGGTTCGCTTTAAAGGAGACCAATCCAAAGCCAATCAAGTATATAAAGGATATGCCCCTTTAACTCCCGACGATATTGCCAATGCTATTGCTTATGTCATCAATCAACCCGATCATGTGCAATTGGCCGATATGACCATTTTTCCAAAAGCACAGGCTAGTGGAACTACCTTTTACCGAAAACCTGAATAGTGCAAACGATTTAAAATCAATCACTTTATGAAACAAATTCTTGCAATTAGTCTTTTTGTAGGACTTCATTGCACCTTTAGTTTATCACTCCACGCAAGTGAAGCTAAAAGCGCTTGGAAGGAGCATCTCATTCCTTTAGTACAAGCGACCTCCGATACTGTTTTTATCGATTTAAAAAACGACCCTGATTTTAAATTCGCAACTAATTTACGCTGGTTTCAAGACCCCGAACTATCTCTTTTTGGCATTAAAACCAAAACTGGCGACCTCTTTATTGAACCGTTGTTTCATCAAATAGAATCCTTTGTTGATAATGTATCTATTGTCACCTATGAAGGCTATCAAGGAGCGATTAACGACAAAGGAGAAGTGGTTATTCCTTATATTTATGAAGAATTACAAACGAGTAGTGAAGAGCGAATTGCCTTTTATGAAGGAGGATTATGGGGCTTTTTCTCCACAACGGGAGACCAAATCATCCCCGCTTCCTATGAGTTTGTTGGCAATTTCTCTGAAGGATTAGCCCTTGCTTCCAAAGACAATTTATTCGGTTATATCAACAGACAGGGAAGAGTCATGATTCCCTTTCAATACGAATATGCAAGTAGCTTTGAAAATGGACAAGCCCAAGTAGAAGTAAAATTCCGCGCGTTTACCATTAATAAAAAGGGAATGAAAATTAGTGATTAGTGATTAGTGATTAATCGTGATGCGTAATGCGTGAAATAGAAAATGGGAGAAGGAAATAAGAAAGCAGTAGAATCTACGCTTTTCTCATTTCTCTTCTCCCATCTCCACTAAGCAACTAACTAAAACATTCGTATAGTTTACAGCCCATCAAATTTTATCCCTAGAGTGAACCATCTACCTGGCATAGGCACAGCGCCTGCCTCAATATAGGTTGTATCAAATATATTCTGAGCATCTATATAGAACTTCAGCTTATCCAAGGCATAGTTCAGACGAATATCCGTAATCCAATAACTCTTATAGGTCAATCGTTCGTTGAATCGATTGGCTAAGGTTACACTAAATTTATTTTGCGTATAATTTACCGTCCCAACGACTTGATGTTTCAAGCTCTCTAAAGAATACTTAGAAAGTACTCCCGTTCCAGCTTTGTTTTCAATAGTTGGTGATAAATAGGTATAAGAAAGCCCTAAATTCCAGTGAGAAACTGCTTCTCCTAAGCGATAACGCAAGGCTGCATTCATCCCTTTGGTCTTATTTTTTGAAGCGTTATACGGTTGATAGGGCTGATTCGTATCCACGCGAATCCAATCCACAAAATCATCAATATCGCGATAGAACACAAAGGCCTCTGCTTGAAAACGATCCTTTCTATACTTTCCACCTACTTCCACTTGGTAGGCTTTTTCTGGAGATAACTCGGGATTTCCGATGTTTCCAGGGCGTTGATCTAGGTACAAATCTGTAAACGACGGAATTCTACTTGCTGTTCCAGCATTAAACGTTGCTTGCCAATGCGGAGTAAACGAATAGCTAGCATCAATTCCAGGAAAAAACTCCCATCCGTATTTCGTATTATAGTTGATATAAGCCCCAATATTCACGTCAAGCTTCTCAAACCAATCGCGCTGAAAAGCGGCAAAAAAGCCGTAATTACTCTTACTGTGGTCTCCAATATTGGTGGAATTAATTTCTTCGTAACGCATTTCCCCACCAAAGGTATATTTTCCGTAATCTGCGGTATATTCTCCATTAACATTGGACGTAATCGCATGCGTATAATGTCTGCTTCTGGCCACATCCAAACGCTGACGGTAATAGCGATAATCATCAAAATTATAGCGATAGGCTACACTGGGCATCAAAGTCAAGCGATCAGATAAATAGTGACGAGAACTCAAGTTAAACATTGTCGTACTGACAATCTCCTTGGATTCTTTATCTCCAGGTGCTGCATAAAAACCATTTGCCCCAAAAGAGCTATTGGCATGTCCCGCTAAAATCATAAACATATTTTGATCGTTGGGTACAATATTACCTTGGTAAAACACCTTGTTATTGTGATAAGCAGTATTGTAACGGTATCCATTACCAGAATCGTGACTAGCAAACAACAAGTGATTGTCTTTCTCGCGCACAAAGGTTCCCCCTAGTTGAACACCGCGATTATTATACGTTTCGTTGTGGTCTTCTTCCTTGTCTTTTTTAAAGCTAGAACCGCCGTACACAGCGGCAAAAATCCCATCTTTTTTTGGATTCTTCGTTACAATATTCACCACACCGGTCAAGCTATTAATTCCGTATAAACGCGCAGAAGGGCCACGTACAATCTCAATGCGTTCTACTGCTTCTAAGGGAACAGGAATATTCAGTGAATTATGCCCCGTTTGAGGATCCGAAATCTTTTGACCATTTAACAAGAGGATATTCTGTTCAAAACTTCCCCCATCAATACTCAAATCCGCTTGTGTGCCGTTGGGACCACGTTGTCTCAAATCTACTCCTGCAACAAAACTCAATAGCTCATTAATCGAACTGACTGGTAGTTGCTTGATTTGATCCTGACCGACCACCGTTATATTGCGATTCTTTAACGTACTGGGAAGTTGCAAACGTTGATTGTAAATAACAATCTCCTTCATCGGATTTGCTTCGGTTGTTGCACCCTTGTCTTGTGCATAAGAAGCAACAGACAGAAAGCTACAAAATGTTAAAGCAGCGTAAAATTGACGTTTCATAAAATAATAAGTATTCCATTTGTATGCAGCAAATGTAGGAGGAGATTTCACTCCCCTTCTAGTCCAGTTTAAAAATAGAAAACAGTCCGGTTTTTTACTTCCAAAAATATTAGTTTATTCCCTCCATTTTAGGACTTCTGTCAAAACTCAAACAACAATCATATCCTAAATGTAAATTATTTTCAGTATTTTTGGTTTATAATCTTGCTATATGATTAAGAAATTACTACTCCCAACCGTGTTGCTTACTTGCGTGCTCTCCTCTTGTGGCGAGAGAAGCAAACAGGCCATGCGAGTCATCTATGGTGAAAATGAAATTGTTGAAGCGCTAAATGAAGTGCCCAACATTCAATTTGATTCCCTACAAACCAGCGCACTCCAAGAAGATGTTCGTCTTTTTTACAAGAACAACGACTATCATTTGGGCTGGTTTCATGCCGATAATCGTCAACAACTGATTGAAAGTGTAGCTGATTTGAAATATGATGGAATCAACATAACTCCAAAATCCTTGGACACACTCGTCAATTTAAATGCGACCTATGAGCAATTGAAAGAAACCGATAAAATTCAAGCGGATTTTTTATTTTCCACTATGTATGTCAATACCTTAGACCATTTGTTTAACGGTAGCATACGAGCCAAACGCCTCTATGGTGATTGGGAAATCACACCTAAGCCGTTAAATACGAGTGCAACTATGCTATTGGCCTTAGAACATAAAAACATTGGGCTCACCTATGACAGTATTCGCACCAAACAACCGGTATACACCCAATTGAGAAATAAACTTTCCTCTTATTATGCCTTAGAAAAAGATAGTTTAAAACCGTTCAAACAAGCGAAACTAAACGATACAATTCCCGAGCTTATCGCCTTAAAAAAACACTTGATTTTCTTGGATCAGTTAGGGGATAGTATTGAAACTAATGCTATTTACGACCAGGGAACGGCGCAATCAATTAAAGCATTTCAAACCCAAAAAAAATTAAATGCGACAGGCTTTACCGATACCAAAACCATCGATGCTTTGTTGCGGGAAGAAAACAAGTTAAAGGAAAAAATCATTGTCAATTTAGAGCGTTGGCGCTGGTTTCCACGTGAATTTTCATCTCATTATATTTTGGTGAATATCCCAGCCTATAGTTTAGTTTCTGTATCCAATCAAGACACCATCCAACAGCATAAAGTTGTAGTGGGAACTGCTGCACGCAAAACGCCTATTCTAAGTTCAACCTTAACAACCGTGGTATTAAACCCTACATGGACAGTACCACCAACCATTAAAAAGAATGACTTAGTTCCGAAAGCTTCCAACGATCTCTCCTATTTTTCGCGATTAAATTTCACGATTTACAACAGTCAAGGAAAAGTCGTTTCTCCTGAAAATTGGGATGCAAGCAAGGGAACGTCTTACCGTTACGTGCAAAAAGGTGGTCAAGGGAATACATTAGGACGTGTGAAATTTATGTTTCAAAACAACCACGCAGTTTATTTACATGATACCCCTAGTCAATGGGGCTTTGCTCGCAACAATCGAAATTTGAGTTCAGGCTGTGTACGCGTACAAAATCCTTTTGATTTAACCTCGTATATTTTTGAACTCGCTTCTCCTAATCTAACCAAAGAAGATGTAGAAAAAATTGTCGCTACACAAGAAACGAAGAGTGTATCGGTCAGTGATACGCCTATTGATGTTCACTTGTTGTACTGGACGGTTCAGGTAGATTCAAAAGGACATATTACGTATTTCCAAGATATATATAAATACGATGAAGAACTCTATAAACGCTTAAGTAAATAAGCGTGTCTTCTATAACATAAAAAAGCCTGCAGTTAACACCTACAGGCTTTTTTTATGTTCTGTTTCTATACGATGCGCATCAACAAGCACGATATCGATGACCTCATCTCTTATTCTTCAAAAGCAAAAGTAGCCGCTGTAGCTAAAGAACCGCGTTTTCCGCGTTCGCTCTGATCATCACCAAAACTTAAAAAAGCTTCTACCTTGCCGTTTTCTACATCAATAACTTGGCTTACGGTAAAGCCATCGGCTTCAATCCAGCTCAGGAAAAAGATATGATCATTGATGCGCTTATAACTCACCGCCTCTTCTCCTTCAGCAACTTTTCCCTCTTTACTCACCGTTTTCCAATGCAAGCGGTTTTCAGACTCATACGTCATATAAGCCGTAAAATCAGGATAGGTTAAAACACCTTTTTTACCTATTAATTCTGTGGGAGCAACAGTAGATACTTCTACTTCTTTTGGCGCTGTAGCCCCTGTTGAGCTTTCTTTTTGCGAACAAGCGACCAAACTCATGGACGCCAGTACAAGTAATACAGCTGTTTTCTTCATCCTCATTTTTGTATTATAAATTAAACTTTTTAGACTGTTTCTATTCAAAAGTACAACATAATCTTTTTTCTATTTCTATATTTTTTATCCCTCTTCAAAAAAAAATGCCTGTCAAGTTTAGCACTTGACAGGCATTTTTTTTTATTATTTCATTATATTTAAATTAAATATCTAGATTTTTTCAAATAATCTTGTTGAGCAGAATAAATAAACAGACAAGACTCATCTTTGATTAGCTCAATCAATTCTTTGTTTACTTCGTTTGGAACTGCGGGGCAACCATAGCTTCTTCCCAATCTTCCTTGTTTTAACGCCAAGGCTGGTGAGGCATAATCTGCACCGTGAACTACAATTGCACGCGCACGTGCATTATCGTTAATCCCTTTTTCTAATCCATCTAAACGCATAGAAAAACCATTTCCCCCTTGATAGGTTTCTCCCGTTTTATAAAAACCTAGACTACTCATATGCGAATTAATGCGATTCGAAAAAGCCGTAGCAAACTCGTCTCCTGTCTTTTTACCATGGGCAACGACAGATTCTAACAATACGGTATTTTGTTCCATATCAATGACCCACAAACGCTTTTGGGTAGAAGAAACACTAAAATCAACAATCGTCAATTTATTATTTTTAATTAGTCCTTCTTCTTGCATTTTGAAATAGCCTTTTAATGCCATGGTAAATACTTTTTCTGAAGGAGCATTAAATGCTTTTACGTCTAAGGTTTGGAACAGCATATTCGCTTTTAAAGCAAAATGCTCTTCGGCTGTTACTTCTCTTTTTTCTACTTTCTCTGTATCTTCCGTTCGGTCTACATCCAATTGAATGGAAGGAAGATCAAATTGTATTGAATTTTTGGCAATACCTGCACCAACTAAAACCAAAGCGGCTGAAGCCACTATCCACTGCTTGTAATTCATTATTTTGTATTGAAATAGGGGTTATTTTTAATTACGAAGTCGTAAAAATAAAAAAATATTCTTACTAAACAAATGATTATCACCCCTCTATATGAACAATTATGATTTTTTTTATCATTATCTCCAATTTGAGATTTTTTTTTACGCAAAAATCACAATTTCCTTAAAACTTCAAAGCTCAAGAACAGAAATGGATTTTTTTTTAAATAAAATACAGGAATCTCCCCTCAAAAAGCAGAAGTTAACTATACAATCTGTAAATTTGTCTTAGGATAAATCTCAACCATAAAAAACACAACATGAATAAGAAAGTAATTTTAATGATACTGGATGGCTGGGGGAAAACACAGGACCCTAACGTATCAGCCATCGCACAGGCACATACACCTTTTATAGATAGTTTATATACGCAATATCCTAATACATATGTATTAACTGACGGACTCAATGTAGGTTTACCAGAAGGTCAAATGGGAAATTCAGAGGTAGGTCACATGAATTTAGGTGCTGGACGCATTGTTTACCAAGATTTGGTCAAAATCAATATGGCAGTGGAGCAAAAAAACATTGCTCAAGAACCAGCCTTACAAAAAGCCTTTGCCTATGCAAAAGAAAACCACAAAAAAGTACACTTTTTAGGTTTACTATCTGACGGTGGAGTTCACTCACATGAGAAACACCTATACGGTTTACTTGACGCAGCTGTAGACTATGGTTTACAAGATATCTTTGTTCACGCTTTTACAGATGGACGTGACGTAGATCCTAAATCTGGGGTAAAACACTTGGCAAACTTAACGGAACACATCGCCTATTCGCCTGCTAAACTTGCTTCGGTTATTGGACGCTACTATGCCATGGATCGCGACAAACGCTGGGAGCGAATAGCCAAAGCGTACCATTTATTAGTAGAAGGAAAAGGAAATCACTCTACCGATGCAGTAAAAAGTGTAGAAGCCAGTTATGCCAATGATGTGACAGACGAATTTATCGAACCAATCGTCATGGTGGACAAAGATAGCCACCCCCTGGCGACCATCGCGGCTGACGATGTAGTGATTTTCTTCAACTTCCGTACCGATCGCGGGCGTGAATTAACGCAAGTGCTTTCGCAAGATAACTACCCTGAGCATGGCATGAAAGCACTACCCTTGTATTTCGTTACCTTAACCAACTATGACGATACCTTCCGCAACGTACACGTGGTGTATGACAAGGAGAATTTACATCATACACTAGGGGAAGTCATTGCACACCACGGAAAAAAACAAATTCGCATTGCCGAAACGGAAAAATACCCACACGTTACCTTCTTCTTCTCTGGAGGAAGAGAGTTGCCTTTTCCAGGTGAACAACGTATTTTATGCCCGTCACCCAAAGTAGCGACCTACGACTTGCAACCCGAAATGAGTGCGTTTGATTTAAAAAACGCCTTGATTCCTGAATTGCAAAAGGGCGAAGTAGACTTTGTCTGCTTAAACTTCGCTAATGGCGATATGGTTGGACATACGGGAGTAATGGAAGCAGCAATCAAAGCTTGTGAAGCGGTGGATCAATGTGTCAAAGAAGTCATCGAAGCGGCTTTGGCCAATGATTATACTACTATCGTATTAGCCGATCACGGAAACTGTGAAACCATGTTGAATGAAGATGGTACACCGAATACGGCACATACCACAAACCCAGTGCCGATCATCTTAGTAGATAAAGATATTAAAACAATCAATCACGGCGTTTTAGGTGATCTTGCTCCAACCATTCTAAAATTGATGGGCTTACCTCAACCCGAAGAAATGACAAGACATTCGTTAGTATAAACAATGAACACATACCCGTTTTCTTTGGGGTGCGTCCATAATGAGTCCATAGTGACTCTATTAAATCAAGCAATTAGTATAGACACACAATGGACATAGCATGCTCTCCTTGTACTAACATTAAAACGATAAACAAAAGGTTGTCCTAAAAAGACAGCCTTTTGTTTTACAGCTTATGCTAGCTACCAGCTCCTCACCAAACTACAATCAATTTTCAATTGCTTTTTCTTATCTCCCTATCATGTTATACAATGCAAACCCTTAGTATAACCAAGCTCTTCAGTGTACCTTTATTTGAAACAAAAACAAAGAGACTTATGAAAATACTAGATGTACAATTAGAAGCAAATAACTTAGATACAATCCTTGAATTTTACAGTGAAACCCTAGGTTTAGAAATTTTGAAACAAACAACAGGGGAAATTCGTTTCCAAGTAGGTGATACCCAACTGACTTTTATTGGCAAACCGACAACGAAAGCACAGTATCACTTTGCCTTCAATATTGCGACCAATCACTTAAGCCAAGCCATCAAATGGGCACAAGCAGCGGGTATTCCACTACTTCCTTCACCTAAAGACGAAACGATTACTTATTTTGATACCTGGAAAGCCCAATCCATCTACTTCTGGGACAAAAATGGAAACTTGTTGGAGTTTATTGCAAGAGTAGATACACAGATTCAAAAAGAAGTTCCCTTTTCTCCAAAAGAGATGTTGAATATTAGCGAAATCGGGTTAGTTACAAAAAAACCAATTGCAACTGGTGAAGCGATTCAACAACAAATAGGCGTTGATTTTTTCTCCAAAGCTACTCCCCTTGCTGAATTCTGTGCCTTAGGAGATGATGATGGTTTGTTAATTCTCGTTACCCCAAACAGAACGTGGTATCCCACCGATCTTTTGGCCCAGCGAAGTCCAGCAACCATACAGGTAGAAGTAGCTGGAGAGATTCACACCATTCAAACGTTAGATTGGGAATAATCCAATGATTTTGTCCCTCAAGAAGATAGAAATCGCGTATTTCTACAAAATCCGTTTTGTTTGATTTTTTTGATTCAGTGGAATAGCGTAATTTTGTCGTTCTTAAATAAATAAAGTATGATCATTCCAAAAACTCTAGAACAAATTGAGTTGATGAGACAAAGTGCCCTTTTAGTTTCTAAAACATTAGGGATGCTTGCAACAGAGCTAAAGCCAGGAGTAACGACTTTAGAATTAGACAGAAAAGCAGAAGAATTCATCAGAGATCACGGTGCAGTACCGGGATTTAAAGGATTATATGGATGCCCATCCAGCATTCTAACGAGCGTAAACGAGCAGATTGTTCACGGGTTACCAACAGACAAACCGATTGTAGAAGGCGATATTGTTTCGATCGACTGTGGTACGGTGATGAATGGATACTATGGAGATCACGCCTATACGTTTGAAGTAGGGGAAGTAGCGCCAGAAACGAAGCGTTTATTGCAAATCACCAAAGAATCGCTATACGTAGGAATCCGCGAATTCAAATTAGGAAACCGCGTAGAAGATGTGGGAAGTGCGATTCAACGTTACTGTGAAAAAGAAGGATATACCGTTGTTCGCGAATTAGTAGGGCACGGATTGGGAACCAAAATGCACGAAGCGCCTGAGATGCCAAACTATGGTAAACCAGGAAGAGGAAAGAAATTCGTGGAAGGAATGGTCGTTGCTATCGAACCGATGATCAACTTGGGAACAAGAAACATCAAACAATTAAGCGACGGTTGGACGATTGTCACCCGTGATGGAAAGCCATCGGCTCACTTCGAACACGATGTAGCTTTAGTGAATGGAAAACCAGAATTGTTATCAACGTTCCAGTATATCTACCAAGCTTTGGGTATTCAAAGCAATGAAGAAGATGAATTCCGAGCGAATCCTTTCGTTTTATAATTCATCCTCCTTGAATGAAAAAACTGTTTAAAACAATATTGAATGTGGTACCTCGACCGATTTTAATTCGGTTGAGTTATCTTGTTCGACCTGTATTTGCTTGGTACCTTAAAGGAGATCGCTATACCGATCCTATTGATGGGAAGCGTTTTAAACATTTTTTGCCCTATGGGTATGCTAAACAGCGCCCGAATGTGCTTTCGCCTAGTACGCTCTCTTTAGAAAGACACCGCTTATTGTGGTTGTACTTGCAGCGTGAAACTGACTTTTTCACTGCTCCACACCGCGTCTTACATTTTGCTCCCGAACAAGCCTTCTATAAGCGCTTTAAAAAGCAAGCCAATTTAACTTATACCACTACAGACCTAGAATCTCCCTTAGCGGATGTGAAAGCAGATATTTGCAACCTGCCTTTTGCAGATCATTCCTTTGATATCATTTTGTGCAATCACGTATTGGAACACATTCCCGACGATACCAAAGCCATGCAAGAATTGTATCGCATTCTCAAACCTGGCGGTATGGGTATTTTTCAAGTTCCACAAGAGCTATCTCGTCCCGTTACATTTCAGGATGACAGCATCACGGATCCCAAAGAACGCACCTTGATTTTTGGTCAATATGATCATGTGCGCATCTATGGACTTGATTATTTTGACAAACTACGCCAAATTGGCTTTACCGTGATTGAAGAAGATTACACGCAAAAACTAACTCCAGCAGAAGTGGAGCGTTATTGCCTAGCCCCAGGTGAAATAATTCCAGTTTGTTTTAAACCCCTATAAACCTTCCTTTCCCATTCTATCGCTTTTGCGTATCTTCGTACAACTATTAGTTATTTACTTATTTGTACTATGATTACAACCGTACTTTTCGATATGGATGGTGTGTTAATTGACTCCGAAAAATTTTGGCAACAAGCAGAACGCGAAGTTTTCACTTCTGTCGGTTGTCAATGGAATGAAGCAATCGCCCATCAAACCACAGGCCAAACCACAAGAGCCGTTACTGAACTTTGGTATCGCTTATTTCCTTGGAAAGGCCAAACACTCGAAGAAGTAGAACAAGCGGTTGTCGATCGGGTTGATGCACTCATTCGACAAGAAGGAGAAATTAAAGTTGGGGTTTTAGATACCCTCTCTTTTTTACAAAAGCAAGGCATTAAGATTGGTTTAGCTACTAATTCGACTCCTTCGTTGATTCAGACTGTTTTAACTCGATTAAACATTCATTCTTTTTTTCAAACGACTGTATCGGCTTTAGAAGTACCTCAAGGCAAACCCGCACCAGATGTTTATCTACAAGCAGCTAAAAACTTAGACAGTCAACCTGAAAACTGTTTGGTTATTGAAGATTCATTTACAGGAGCAACGGCAGGAAAAACAGCAGGTATGACCGTTTTTGTGGTTCCAGAAGCGGAATTTTATAGCGACCCCAAATTCGATTTAGCCGACAGAAAATTGGTTAATTTAACGGAGTTTGAAGAAAATTTCTTAGCTTTAAAATACGTAACCCCCTAATTGACTATCATGTTGAACCTACGATGGCTTTTCCTTCTGTTGTTTGTCTCTTTTTTTGCCCACGGACAGCAAACACAAGATTATACCGCCAATTACATCAAAATGGCTGCTTTTACCAATATGGATAAAGCCGTAACTCCTTTCTTTCCCCTCAACGATGGTTTTTCCATTGAATTTGACGATTTATATGGGGATGAAGGAAATTATTACTATCGCGTATTGGCTTATAATTACGATTGGACGCCTTCTCAATTAAGACCCATTGAGTATATCAAAGGCATGGATAACCAACGTATTCAACACTATACAACCTCATTCAATACCCTGCAACTATATACCCACTACAAATTGACGATTCCCAATTCGGTCTATCGCATTACCAAAAGTGGCAACTACATTTTAGAAATTTACGATGAGGACAATCAAGTAGTCATTCGCCGCAAATTTGTCTTATACGAAAATAATGTAGCCATAGCGGCTCAAGTCAAAAGAACCCGAGACCTCACCTATATTGACACCAAACAAACCTTGGAGTTAACTGTTAAACTAGGAGATCAAACTTTTCAAAATCCAACTACCAACGTCAAGATTGCGTTGTTTCAAAATGGACGTTGGGACTCTTACATTACCAAAGTAGCGCCTCAATATACCCTTGGAACGGATTTAGTTTACAAATATGACAAGGAGACGAGTTTCTGGGGAGGCAATCAATTTCGCTATTTTGACAACAGCGATTTGAAACAATCCAACAACATGATCTATTCCAATAGCAAGGAGAATGACATGTATAAAACCACCCTCTATCCAATTACGGGCTGGTTGGAAAAGAAGTATTCGTACTATCCCGATATTAACGGCTCCTTTCGCGTGCGAAATATGTATGGCAAAAATGCGTCTATTGAAGCCGAATACAGCTGGGTATACTTCACCTTTCAACCCATTTCAGAAGACAAGAGCAATGCGTACTTTATTACTGGTATGTTCAACAACTATGAGCTAACCCCAGAGCATTTACTTGAATATAATCCCCAAACTGATCGTTTTGAAAAAGCAATTCTCATCAAACAAGGGTTTACCAATTATAATATAACCACGGTTCAAAAAGGAAAGGTGAGTAACGAACACAACCAAGATGGCAATCACGCCTTAACCACCAATAAATATCAAGTTTTAGTTTATTACAAAGGAAATACTGATTTATACGATCGTGTTATTGGTTTTGCAGAAGCTGATGCAGAACAGATTACCTACTAAAAAACAAAAAGCAACAATTATGGTATCAAAACAAACCAAAGGAGTAAATGTAACCGTAGAAACACTGTATGAAGGTTTTTTTCAACGAAGCAATAGCATGCAATTTGCCTTTAGTTATGAAATTACCATCGAGAATCAGAGCGATTCTACCATTCAGATTCACTCCCGCCATTGGGAAATTTATGATTCACTCAATGCCAAAGAAGTTGTGGAAGGATTGGGCGTGGTTGGCGAGCAACCGCTTATCCTACCCAATGAAAAATACACCTACAACAGTGGCTGTGTATTAACTTCAACCTCAGGAGCGATGCATGGGTATTACAATGTCATTCGAACAGAAAATCAACAGATGATTACCGTTGAAATTCCTTTCTTTAAACTCATTGCGCCTTTTATTTTAAATTAGACGCTTTAAGTTAAACTCATGTGTAATAACCTCTAGTTCGAGTAAAATTAATTATCTTTGTCGTTATATATTTTAATAAACCCGAAAAAAAGTACATTATGTCAAAAGGATTCTACAAAGTTCCGAGTGCGATTAATGAGCCGGTAAAATCATACGCGCCAGGAACGCCTGAGAGAGCATTGACTTTGAACTCTTTCAAAGAGCAATATAGCCAATTAGTTGATATTCCATTATACATTGGTGGAGAAGAAATCAGAACTGGAAATACAAAAGATTTATTCCCACCTTTTGATCATAAACATAAATTAGGTGTGTACCACCAAGCAGATAAAGCGTTAGTAGAAAAAGCAATTTCAACAGCCTTAGAAGCAAGAACAAAATGGGCAGCAATGCCATGGGAACACCGTGCTTCTATCTTCTTAAAAGCAGCTGAATTATTAGCAGGTCCTTACCGTGCAAAAATCAACGCTGCTACCATGATTGCGCAAGCAAAAACACTTCACCAAGCGGAAATCGATGCAGCTTGTGAATTTATCGACTTCTTGAGATTCAACGTAGAATATATGACTCAAATTTATTCAGAACAACCAAAATCAGTAGATGGTGTTTGGAATAGATTAGAGCACAGACCGTTAGAAGGTTTTGTATATGCTATTACTCCATTTAACTTCACGGCAATTTCAGGAAATTTACCTTCTTCTGTTGCCATGATGGGTAACGTAGTGGTATGGAAACCTTCAGCAACTCAAATTTACTCGGCTAGAGTAATCGTTGAAGTATTCAAATTAGCAGGTTTACCTGACGGGGTAATCAACGTAGTATACGGAGATTCAGCGATGATTACGGATACACTTTTAGCGAGCCCTGATTTCGCAGGAATCCACTTTACAGGATCTACAGGGGTGTTCAATAGCATGTGGACGAAAATCGGACAAAACATCAACAACTACAAAACATATCCTAGAATCGTTGGAGAAACAGGAGGAAAAGATTATGTGTTAGCACATCCTTCTTCTAATGCAAAAGAAGTAGCAGTTGCCTTAACTAGAGGAGCATTCGAATACCAAGGACAAAAATGTTCTGCGGCTTCAAGAGCGTATGTTCCGGCTTCTTTATGGCCTGCAATTAAAGACTTCATGACTACTGACTTAGCAACAATCAAAATGGGATCACCAGAAGATCCATCAAACTTTGTATCATCTGTAATCTCTGAAAGCTCTTTTGACAAATTGGCGAAAGCAATCGAAGAAGCAAAAGCAGCGAAAGATGCAGAAGTAGTACTAGGAGGAAAATACGATAAATCAGTAGGATACTTCGTGGAACCAACGGTTATCTTAACATCAAATCCGAAATACGATACGATGGAAACAGAACTTTTCGGCCCTGTATTAACGATTTACGTTTACGAGGACGCAAAATGGTCTGAAACTTTGAAGTTAGTAGATGAGACTTCTGCTTATGCCTTAACTGGAGCCATCTTCTCTCAATGTCGTTACGCGATTGCTGAAGCAACAGAAGCTTTAGTAAACTCAGCAGGTAACTTCTACATCAATGATAAACCTACAGGGGCTGTTGTTGGTCAACAACCTTTCGGTGGAGCAAGAGCTTCAGGTACAAACGACAAAGCAGGTTCTATCTTAAACCTATTGCGTTGGGTATCGCCAAGAACAATTAAAGAAACTTTTGTTCCTGCAACAGATTACAAATATCCTTTCTTAGGATAAGAACATATAAAGGCGGTTACTTTAACCGCCTTTTCCTTTCACAATTCAGTGCTTTTTATCAGGATCGATTTATGTTTACCCCTTCTAAACCTCAGCCGATTAAGTAAAAAATACTTCTATATTTTGCTTTTTTTCTTTTTCCAACAGAAAAAGATCCTTTTTACTCTTAAAGTACTGGGTTATACTTATTAACAATAATATATAACTCATGTTTAAAAAATTACTTGAAAAGAAACAACTGGTGATTAATCCACCGGTATTCACCACCTCAATTCTATTAATTATTGCTTTACTTGCTGTATGTGTCCTTTTTCCTACAAAAGTAGGTGACTGGTTCCACGTTGGGCAATTAGCGGTCACAGAAAATTTTGGTTGGTTTTTTATTCTTACTGTGAACATCATACTTATCTTCGCCTTATTTTTAGCCTTTGGCAAATATGGTAATATCCGCTTGGGAGGAGATGACGCTGAACCAGAATTCTCCAAACCTTCTTGGTTTGCCATGCTCTTTAGTACAGGAATGGGAATCGGAATTATGTTCTTCAGTATCGGAGAACCTGTATCTCACTTTGCAAATCCCCCTAGAGCAACCGATAGCGATATTGATACGGCCATTCAAGCGATGAATTTTACTAGTTTGCACTGGGGATTGCACGCTTGGGCTATCTATGCTATTGTTGGACTTGCCTTGGCTTTTTTCAGCTTCAACCGAAAATTGCCCATGACGTTCCGCTCCTTACTCTATCCGTTTTTGAAAGAGAAAATTCACGGCTGGTGGGGACATACGATTGATATACTATCCACTTTAGCCACAGTTTTTGGTCTATCTACATCTTTAGGACTTGGAGTAACCCAAATCACTGCTGGACTTGAATATCTTTACGGGTGGCAAATATCACCCTTAAATCAAGCTATAATCATCCTTGGTGTGATCAGTGTAGCAACAATCTCCGTTCTATCTGGCTTGGATAAAGGAGTAAAATTACTGAGTAATGTCAATATGTACATCGCTTCAGGATTTATGCTCATTATCTTTATTTTAGGTCCTACCTTATTCATCTTAAAGGGATATGTACAAAATACAGGATCTTATTTAGCCAATTTTATTGATATCAGTACTTGGAATGATACCTACAAAGGGTCTGGTTGGCAAAACTTTTGGACCATTTTCTATTGGGCTTGGTGGATTGCTTGGTCTCCATTTGTTGGGAGTTTTATCGCTCGTATTTCAAAAGGCCGAACCGTTAAAGAATTTATTCTAGGGGTATTAATCGTCCCAGGACTTATTACCCTGCTTTGGATGAACGTATTTGGCGGAAGTGCACTACACACGATTCTAGAAGGGGACATGACGCTCATTACGGCAGTGAAAGAAGATATTTCTACCGCACTATTTGTATTTTTAGAAAATTTCCCCTTAGCAAACTTTTTATCAATTGTAGCTATTATTTTAATTTTCTTCTTCTTTATTACTTCGTCCGATTCTGGTTCTTTAGTTATAGATAATATTACTTCAGGTAGTGAAGGGAACTCTCCGGTTTGGCAACGTGTGTTTTGGTCATTCTTACAAGGATTAATTGCTATTATCCTTTTATGGGGTGGAGGACTTGATGCGCTACAAACTGCTGTAATTACCACAGGACTCCCTTTTGCCTTCATCCTACTCCTCATGTGTTATAGCTTGCGAAAAGGACTACAGGATGAATTAAATAAAAAAGCAAAACAACTAAAATCCAAACAAGAAAGAAGTTATAAAGAAATTATTTCTGACTTAATTGAAGAACAGCAAAAATAAAAACGCATGGAAACAAATAAAGCGCTCAATCTATTAATTGGACTGGATTTATCCGAAATGGATCAATACCTCATCCAATATGCCAATATACTGGACCATATTCTGAATGTGGAACAGATTACGTTTATTCACAACTTGAAGTTAGGAGAACTTCCCAAAGAATTAGTGCAAACGGACCAACTCCAACTCATTCAACAACGCATCAAAAACAGAATTGAACAACAGATCAAAGCAACGGAAATTGCCTATCAATATGAAGTTGTTGTTACCTTGGAAAACTATTCGGAAATTGCGTTTTCCAACTTAGCGAAGCGAAAGAATTTTGACTTATTGGTAATGGGTAACAAACAAAAGCTATTAGGAAATGGAGCATTAGCAAATAAACTTGTGCGTATCCTTCCTTCAGCTACATTGTTAGTTCCTGAGACCTTTAAAGTACCTATCGAAACGGTCATTGATGCCATCGACTTCTCGCGCTATACCAATGCTATTATGCTGTGGGCCGATCGCTTTAAAAACAATTCCAAAGGACAGCGAATCAGTCATTCTGCAGTTCATATCTCCAAATCCTATTGGAGCTATTTACCCATGATGAACGAAAAAGAGTTGGAAAAAATTTCCAAAGAAGAGATTCAAGAAAAAGAAGAAAAATGGAACAAAGAATACCCTCATTATACGGATATCGACATTGTACCCGCTAAAAATCAAAATGTTTCCGCCGCTTTAATTCAGTATGCTCGAAACAAAAAAGCGGATTTAATGATTCTTGGGGTAAAAGGATCAGCAGGAATCAAAGATATTATCTTAGGTAGTGTAGCTAATCACTTGCTCCACCGCCCAACTGATACGTGTTTGCTTTTTGTTAAGCCGATAAAGTGAGAAATGGGTGATGCGTGGTGAGGTTTGGTGAGATTTTGCATGGTGCGCAGTTTGTTGAGTCTCTACGTTGTAAGATAATTGTGCTTTGCAAGCAGTATTTATGCAAAAAAGCAACCAACAAATCCCAAAAGTCAAATAACAAAAAAAGGTTCGATCTTCTTCCAAAGACCGAACCTTTTTTATAGGATAAACTTCACCCATTTCTCATCTCCCTTCTCCCATTACCCTTTATACTTCAGCGGTAGATATACCACCTTTTTTGTTTCAAAGAATTCATCATCAAAAATATGGCTCAAATCAAATTGAACAGCCTTAGGAAAGTCTTTCAACTCTTCGGTTAAATCTCCTCCTTTGAGGTAGAGAATTCCATTTTCAAATTCATGTACATTTTCCTTTTTTGTTTTATGGCGAATCCATTTCACAAAATCAGGCATATTAGTTACGGCACGGCTTACAATAAAGTCAAATTTTTCCTCTACGGTTTCGGCTCTTTTTTGTTCTGCCACCACATTAGTTAAGCCCAACGCTTGTACCACTTCATTCACCACACGTATTTTCTTTCCAATGATGTCAATCAAGTAAAATTTCGTCTCTGGATATAAAATTGCCAATGGAATACCTGGGAATCCTCCTCCTGTTCCAACATCCATCACGCTACTTCCCGGAACAAACTCCATTACTTTAGCAATCCCCAACGAATGCAATACATGTTTGACATACAATTCTTGTATATCCTTTCTAGAAATAACGTTAATTTTCGCATTCCAGTCTTGGTATACACTTTCCAATTGCTCAAATTGAGCGATCTGTTCTGGGGTAAGATTAGGGAAATATTTTAAAATTTCTTCCATTTCAAAAGTTTTGACAAAAATAGCTTTTTTTATCGGTAAATAAAGGGACCTTAACTATAATATAGATTTATTATACTTACCTTTGATTGATACTATTTAAAGAATGAATACCTATGAAAACTCAAGTTCTATCAGATAGAATCAACAATCTTACAACTTCACAAACTTTAGCGATGGCCGCGAAAGCGCGCGAGTTAAAAGAACAAGGAATAGACATTATCAGCTTGAGTCTTGGTGAGCCCGATTTTAATACCCCTGACTTTATCAAAGAGGCAGCCATTCAAGCCATCAAAGAGAACTACAGTAAATATCCACCCGTTGAAGGATATGTAGAGCTAAGACAAGCGATTAGCAATAAATTCAAAAGAGACAATAATTTACCCTATACAGCCAACCAAATTGTCGTTTCTACTGGAGCGAAACAAGCGTTGTTTAATGTGGCTCAGGCCATGATTAACCCTGGTGATGAGGTTATCATCCCCGCTCCTTTTTGGGTGAGCTATGCTGAAATTGTAAAAATTGCAGAAGGAATTCCCGTAGAAGTACCTACAACCATTGATACTGATTTTAAAATTACACCCAAACAACTGGAAGATGCTATTACACCACAAACGAAAATGGTGTGGTTTAGTTCGCCTTGTAATCCAAGTGGATCAGTGTACAGCAGAACAGAATTAGAAGCTATTGCTACTGTTTTGGATAAACATCCATCCATCTACATCCTTTCGGATGAGATTTACGAACACATCAACTTTGGAGCAGCTTATTGTAGTATTGGTTCGATTGGCAATTTAATCGAACGCACAATCACGGTAAACGGAATTTCAAAAGCTTTTGCCATGACAGGATATCGTATTGGTTATATCGGTGCACCTGAATTCATTGCCAAAGCATGTGCTAAAATGCAAGGACAGGTTACTTCTGGAGCGAACAGCATCGCCCAGCGTGCAACGATCACCGCAGTAAATGCAGACCCAAGCATCTTAAAAGATATGGTACATGCCTTCAAAAACAGAAGAGATTTAGTCGTAAACTTAGTAAGAGAAATTCCAGGAGTGAAAGTAAACGTACCTGAAGGTGCTTTCTACTTATTCCCAGATGTTTCTTCCTTCTTTGGAAAAACTTTACAAGGGGTAACCATCAACAATGCCAATGATTTGTCAATGTATCTATTAGACAAAGCCTACGTAGCAACTGTAACAGGAGATGCTTTTGGAAACCCAAATTGCATTCGCCTTTCGTACGCAACAAGTGAGGACCAATTAACGGAAGCCTTAAAACGAATGAAAGAAGCGTTGAAATAAAACGCAACAATCCAAATAGAAAAAGCGCTTCTTACTTCGGTAGTAGCGCTTTTTTTTGTGTCAATAAAAATCGTATTTTTATAAGATAAACGAATTGTTGTGAATATACTTTTAGAAAGCATTGCGAAGCACGTAACCTTGACAGACTACGAACAAAAAGTGGTATTAGATTCTTTTGAATCTCATCGATACAGTGCCAAAGAGAAACTCCTTATCGAAGGAGAAATTTGTTATAACTCTACCTTCGTCATTTCTGGTATCTTGAGAAACTACTTTGTCGATGATCAAATTGTTGAACATACCGTTAGCTTTGCTACCAATGGCTGGTGGATTGCCGATATGTACAGTTTCCTTTCTCAAAAACCAGGCAATTCATATATTGAAGTGGTAGAAGATGCCATGATTTTAAGTTTAACACGGGAACAACAGCTCAAACTCTTTGATGAAGTACCTAAAATGGAGCGTTACTTCCGCATTCTCATTGAGCGATCGCTAATCGCCAATCAGCAACGCTTGATGGATAACCTATCCCTTACAGCCGAAGAGCGCTATGAACGCTTCTCTGAGCGCTTTCCAGATATACAATATTGTTTGCCTCAGAAGCAAATTGCTTCTTACTTAGGAATCACACCTGAATTTTTTAGTAAGTTGAAAAAGCGAATGCTGATGAAATAGGGACCAGTGAACAGTTTACAGTGAACAGTTTCGGTGAGACTACCCTCCTTATCTATTTAAACAAGAGAATCGATCTAACGATTGAAAGATCACCCACAACCAAAAACCAAAAACCAAAAACTCACAACCCTCCCCCCCCATTTCTTAACCTACATTAAGAGACTAACCCACTGATTACCTGTATCTTTGTAATACAAAATCGATACAGCTATGAACAATTACATCCTATACAAATCAGACAGCAGGGGGTATGCTGACCACGGTTGGCTCAAATCACACCACACCTTTAGTTTTGCAAACTATCGCAACAATGACCGCGTTCATTTTGGCGCATTACGTGTATTGAATGACGATTATGTTGCAGCAGGTATGGGATTCGGTACACATCCTCACGAAAATATGGAAATCATCTCCATTCCACTCAAAGGGCAATTGGCCCATCAAGACAGCATGGGTCATGGAGAAACCATACATGTTAATGAGATTCAGGTTATGAGTGCGGGTAGGGGAATTCAACACAGTGAGTTTAACCCCAGCGAGACAGAAGCGACGGAATTCTTACAAATTTGGGTTTTCCCAAACAAACTCAATGTAACACCGCGATACCAACAGCTAACCTTAGACCCTGCGAAAAGACAAAACCAATGGGACCAAATTGTATCCCCTAATCCAGAAGATACTAACGTTTGGATTCACCAGAATGCCTGGTTCCATATGACGAACCTGGATAAAGACCGCAGTCTTACCTATGACCTAAAAGACAATACAAACGGCCTTTATCTATTTGTTTTAGAGGGCTCGATAACAGCTAATGGTCACTCCTTAGCACGTCGAGATGCCATCGGTATTTGGGATATTAAAACTCTTGAAGTACAAGCTTCAGAAAATGCACAACTTTTACTCATGGAGGTTCCAATGGAACTACCGAGCTACTTACAATAATTACAAACTTTAAAAAATACAACAAAATGGAAACTAAAAATTGGACTATTGACACGACACACTCTTCCATTGGATTTAAAATTAAACATATGATGTTTACCAATGTAAGAGGAACATTTACGAATTACACAGCTAAAATTGATTTAGTTAATGACAAATTAGAAGATAGTGTCATTCACTTTGAAGCAAAAGCAACTTCTGTTGATACGAATAACGCAGATCGAGATAACCACTTACGAAGTGCAGATTTTTTTGATGCAGAACAGTATCCACACATTAGCTTTACCTCAACAAAAATCGAAAAAAAAGGAGAAGCTCATTATGCAGTAGAAGGTATGCTTACTATGCACGGTGTGAGTAAACCCGTAAAACTAAATGCAGAATATAGCGGGGTTATTCATGACCCTTGGGGAAACGCTAAGATCGCCTTAGCACTCAACGGAAAAGCCAACAGAAAAGACTGGAACCTGAACTGGAATACTGCATTAGAAGCGGGTGGAGTCTTAGTTGGAGAAGAAGTTAACTTCGATATCGAAACTCAATTTGTTTTGGCTTAATGCAAATGGGAAACCGAAACGCAGTGTAGGTTCATCGAACACCTAAACAAAATATAAAATCAGTGAGATAGATGGAAAAGGGAAAATGATCTTTTGGAAGTAAACCTCATCTATCTAAATAATAAAAACGCGACGGCTAAAAAGCCGTCGCGTTTTTTATTATATCGATTCAGACAAAATGTTAAACGCTATTCTTAGTATTGAAACTGTACATCAAAAAATCAAAGCAAGAACAGCTATTACATACTAATAAAACAGATTATTTTTTTATTCAACCATTTATATATAACATTACTACATGTTTAACTTTAATAATATTTATTATGAAAAAATTAATACCATTTATTTTATTATTATCATTTTTTAGTATTTCTTGTTCTTCAGACTTTGATTTAAAGAAGGAGATATATACAAAAGAAAAAAATGACAAGAGCATTGTACCAGCAGGAGACAATAAATTAATTTTAAAAGACAACTTAAGCAATCTTAATTATTCGATTCGTGTTGACCCCGCTAGTAGTGAAATGAAAAATTCATTTACGCAAAAAAATCTCCTTTACAATTCTTCTGGTGCAAACGTTGAGATTTCAGTTAATTTTGATGGAAACAAACTATTTTTAATTTCATCAACAGTAAATAATTTACATTTCTATATTGAACAAATAAATGAAACTGATTTCTATCTTCTAGACGAAGAAAAAAATAAAATGCAGAAAGTAGCTGTTTCATTAGATGAAAATTTTAATTTTAATTTAAAAACAACAGAAATTTACAGTGATAACAACAATGAAAGCCTATTGGTACGAGGTCAATGGTATAGCTGTATGAGAGAACGATTAGGTGATCCAATTAATATAGGAATACTAGGATTTACCTCATTTTTAGGACCAGTAGCTTTAGCAGGAGCATTTACTGGAATAGGGCTGTATTGTGCTTTCTAATAAAATACGCATTCCTATGAACTATAAAAATGGACTAGTATTTATTTTTTTTCTATTATTGCTAATCAGCATCAATTATATTGTAGAAAAATATGATCCTTTTCATACGTACAACGCTCACATAGCACCTACTATCCTAACAGTTATCCTAATTGGAATTGGTCTTAGCAACTATTATTATCGAAAAAATAAAAAGAAATAATGTTCTACCATAAAAAAACGCGACGTCTAAAAAAGACGTCGCGTTTTTTATTTTATCCAGAAAGAAGGTTTAACTATTATTCAAAATGAAGTTTTCGCTATAAATCGAAATTCTTCTCATTTCCCTTTTCCCTTCTCTATTTCATTATCCTTGTTGCAAGCTACGTACTTCGTCATCCGTTAAGAATCTCCATTTTCCTCTTGGCAAATTCCACTTGGTGATTGATCCGTACATCACGCGATCTACTTTTAGCACATTGTAATCCATTGATTCAAACAAAGCGCGCACTAATTTGACGTTAGAGGCTTTTAATTTGATACCGATTTCGGTTTTAGGTTGATTTTCAACATAGGCTGCATCCTCCACAAACACGCGTTTATCGTCAATGTAGATTCCTTTTTGCACGCGTTCTAAATCTTCGTATTTCAAGTTTCGATCCAAAGATACTTGGTACATTTTTGAAGAACGTTGCTCAGGAGAACTCAACTTTTGAATTAAGTTGGTATCATTGGTAAACAACATCAATCCCAAGGTACTTTTATCCATACGTCCTACGGGCGCTAATGGCGATGTAGAAGCCCCTTTAATCAAGCTCAATACATTCTCTTGACTTACAATATCTTCGTTAATTGTAGAGAAGCCTTTCGGTTTATTCAACAAAACATACACTTTCTTTTCTGGTGTAACAATCATCCCATCAAAGTTAACCACATCCGTTAGTTTTACTTTGTATCCCAACTCTGTAACAACTTCTCCGTTTACTTTTACGTTACCTGACACTATATATAAATCCGCATCTCTTCTAGAACAAACGCCAGAATTACTAATATACTTGTTTAAGCGCATCTCTCCATTATCTGCTTTTGGAGTAGCTGCTGCTTTTGGTTTTTTATCGAATGTTCTAGCAGAAGGATTTGGTTTTTGTGTTCCCTGTCCTTGACTAGCTCGCTTTTGGAAAGGCTTTGCCCCTCCTACTTTTGGCTTTCCACTACCTGTTTTTGGTTTTCCACCGCCAACTTTTGGTTTACCACTGCGATTAGATTGGTTTTTTCTAGAACCTGACTTACCGTTATTCATATTAAATATTTTTGCAAAGATAGACAAACTCCACCTTTTATTTCAATTTACGAAAAAATATAGCTTTTAATTACAAATTCTCCTCCAAAAGATACTTCCCACTAGCCAAAACATCAGGTTTTATCAACACAATAGAAAGCACACCCAATAAAATTAAAAGCTTGAGTAAAAAATGTAATTGGTGATATTCTTGTGTGGTAGTAGATTTCCATAATTGCATAAGAAAAAATAGCAAGAGGACAATACTGAAATAGAAATAGTAAATCATATACCCCACATCGAATCGCACCGTCATAAAATAAACGGGAATCAACGCCAAAACAAAAACAGCGGTAATGACTTTTTTAGCCGTTCGCTCGCCAAAACGCACGGGAATAGTCTGATAATTATTGGCAAAATCGCCACGGATATTCTCCAAATCCTTCATTATCTCGCGAATTAAGATAATTAGGTACAAGAAAAATGCATGTACAAAAATAGAAATATGGAAAGATCCGAAATACATTAAAATTGCAAAGAAAGGCAACATCGCCAGCAAGGAAGCTAGTAAATTGCCTATAATGGGATATTTTTTTAGCTTATGCGAATAGAACCACAACAAGAAGATATAGACAGCAAAGAAGATGGCACCATGCAACGATACTGGAAGAACAATACAAACAGACAGAAAATTAAGGAAGAAATACACGCGTAATTTCGTCGTTTGACTCACCAAGCGATCCAACATGGATTTAGTAGGACGATTAATTAAATCCTTTTCTGCGTCATAAAAATTGTTGATGATATAGCCCGAAGCGATTGCTAAGGCAGAAGCGAAAATAATGAGAAATAATCGCCAGTCCAAGATAACGTCTAACGCTCTTTTTTCAGGTGCAAAAATAAAGATTGACGCTAGATACTGGGCTAAAATAATAACAAAAATGTTATAACCTCTCACCACAGAAAACAAACTAAATATTTTAGCTAAGAGGATTTTATTTTTCCTAGATAACATATTATTTTTTCAGGTGGTTAATAAAAAAGGTTATAACATTCTCTATGTCTTGGGCTTAAAACTGATAAACTACTTCTAGTTTATACTCTTTCAGCGTTTCTTTTGCTTTGTCAATATCAGGAGTAAATCCGAGGATATATCCACCTCCACCAGAGCCACATAATTTCAAATAGTAGTCATTGGTTTCGATTCCCTTTTGCCATACGTTGTGGAATTGTTCAGGAATCATGGGTTTAAAGTGGTTGAATACAACCGATGAAAGTTCTTTGGTATTGTTGAATAGTGCTTTCAAATCTCCCTTCAAGAAATTTTCTACACAAGCATCCGTATGTTTGATGAATTCTTCTTTCAATACTTTTCGGAACCCTTGTTCTTTGAGTTTCTCCATAAAGATAGTAATCATCGGAGCTGTTTCACCTACGATCCCAGAATCAATCAAGAACACGGCTCCTTTTCCATCTAAACTTTGAGAAGGAATACCCGTTGGTTCGATATTGTCTTTGGAGTTAATCAGAATAGGCAAACTTAGGTAGCTGTTCAATGGATCCAAACCAGAGCTTGTTCCATGGAAAAAAGCTTCCATTTTACCAAAAATCCCTTTTAATTTCAGTAACTTATCTTTGCTTAGATTTTCTAATACGGTGATTTTTTCAACTGCGTATTGGTCGTAGATTGCGGCTACTAAAGCTCCACTACTACCTACGCCATATCCTTGTGGGATACTCGAATCAAAATACAATCCGCTTTCAATCTCTGCTTGTAAGCGATTCAAATCAAATTGCACTAATGCAGGCTCTGCTTCTTGCATATCTTGAAGATAAGCAGCAAAGTTGCGCAAGCTTTCATTTGATTTTTGAGCGAATCCCTCTAAATTATCGTCCATTTTGAGTGCTCCCTTATAAAAATTATAGGGAATCGATAATCCTTTTGAGTCTTTTATAATTCCATATTCTCCGAATAAAAGAATTTTAGAATAGAATAAAGGTCCTTTCATAGCTTATAAAGGTAATTTACCCTGCAAAGGTACGTATAATATTCACGCTTAGGCGTTTTTGTTTTATTTTTTTCTATAGATAGCGGTTTTTAAACCCATAAACGCAATGTCTACATCCATTTTGACAACATTGTCCTTTGAGAAGGTGATACAATTCTGTAAAAACAAAATAGCCATTTTCCATATAATAATGTTTTCCTTCGATCATTTCACTTCGTTTTCGCGGGAACTCGCTCCCTCTAGCCTCCTGTGTCAATTGTTCCATTTTTTCCAGACAACTTGTACACAAGCACTTGTGAAACGAGCTACGCAAAAAATTTCGCGTTATTGAACTCACTTGCACCTGAGAGCAACTACAAGTATCAATCGTTTCAGGTTGACAATGTATAGGCGTTTTACAGTGCGTACACACTTTATTGTTCTTCATATTTTTATCTCATGGTCGCAAAATTGTAGAACTGCATCTTACCTGTTCCCTCAATCTCTGTTTGCTCCTTTACTGCTTGTCCATTCGGCCTACGCAGGTCAAAGGTCAGTTGATTTTTTCCTTTCACTAAAGGGATTCGCGCGTACTTTATTTCCGCAGGAAGCGTTTGCCAATTTCGGGTATCTGCTTTTTCAGAAAACAGGTTGTACAATTGCAAGCCCAAGCCTACTCCTTCTAATACTGCATTATTATCATTCGATCTTGCTACTGACTTCACCGCATATTCTGCTGATTTCTTTACAGCCAAACGCGTCAAGATTTTACCTAATTCTTTTGCCGCACGTTCCTGTAACGTGGACACCGCTACTACATCAATATCCTGCACTGTTTCCAGGGCAAAAGTGGCGTCCCCATTTACTTGTACTTGCGCACTTGTATAAGGTACAGGTGTGCTGATATATTTGGGGTAAGCGATGTTTACGCTGTGTACATCACTCAAATCCGTATGTCCCGCAATACCGAAATCCAGAGGAATCATCATCCCTAATGCATTGGTAAACACCAAGGCCCCACTATCTCCCTTAATCAATGAAAATACAATATTTTCTTCCTCTTTAATCGGCGCCGTTCCATTTTCCCAAAATACAACTACTTCTCCGCCCTCAGCCGATTGATAAGCTTTAAAAGGCATAGAAAAATCTTTTTCAAACTTTTTCAAGTCGCTGGTAAACCCTAATTTATTAGCCATATTCATGACATCGTATTTCAGGTTTTCAGGAATACTCACGCCATAATACAAACCACCTTTAGCATTTTGATATACTTCTACAGCATTTCGATACGCGATAAAAGCATCGTTAAAGTTTCCCGTTGACTCATAAATAAGTCCCTGCAAATTAAGTGAAAAAGCGTCTTTAGAATAGCGGGTAGTTTTGTTGTTGTACTTATCTCCTTGTTCGTAATTTTGAAGCGAAATTCGACGAGCCTCCACCAACGCCTCTTGAGACTGTCCCAAATAGAGATAGTTTAGCGCTTTGTAATAGTGAATCATAAAGATTTCAAACTCTTCTCCTTTGTAACTTTGAGACATCGAATTCAAGAAGAGTCCGACCATCACATCCCCTACTTTGGTTACTTGATCTTCAATTAAAAGATCCGCTTTATTCAAGTATTGATTACTTAGCGCATAATTTCCTTTGAGGTGTTCTACCCTACCCTTCTCCATATAGAACAGGAGGAGGTTTCTGGTTTTTTGAAGTAATTTATTTTTATCTAAGGCATTCTCCGCCGCGGTATAATCTTGTTGTAGCATCCGCTGATAGTAGTCCGTAATCCTATCGTGATAGGTGGCACATCCAAATACGAAAAACATTAGCGCTAGAGGCACTAATGTTTTTGATATTTGAGCTATGGTTCGATTGAAAACCATCAATTATAAGTTTAGTTTTTTACGTATTTCGCTATTTTTTTATCTCCGATCCAAACCACTTCATTCGTTTGAAGATTCGTCAATTCTAAATTCACTTGATAGTAAACTACTTTTTTCTTTTTGTGGGAGTCAACAATAGAATTGATTGAACCTTGTAGCATAAAATCAGCTCCTTGTTCCAATCCAAATTGTTTCATAGAAGAAGCTGATGCATTGGTTTGTTGATCTGCTCTTTCCCCTCTTAATTCGTCGCGTTTTTTACCTCCTTGTACTAAGCGCACACGTCCAGATTGGATAAACGATTGTTCCACGTCTTTCACGAAAGTTTCCGCATCAATATGCTCATGGCTTTTATTGTACACCATTCCGACGATAACAACTGGTTTTTTATTGTCGTTGTCATCTTGAAAATTTCCAATCCAAGTACCATCTAATACTTGTCTGGTCATTTGTTGGGCAACTTCTCTGGAATCGGAGTTATTCCATCTACCACTTAAATCGATTGTTTCCTCTGTACTAACACGTGTTACTTGACGACCACAAGAGGTGATAAATAAACCTGACGCTACTAAAATCGCAGCTAATGCTATCTTCTTAATTTGCATATTTTTTTTTATTATTCATTAATTTTTTTTTCCATTAAATAGAGAACCACCAGTTTCCAGTTCGAAATCCAACACGAGGCATCCAATTCCAGTTGCTATAATTTCTATAATAGCCGTTATATCCGTAATTGTAGTTATATCCATAATCTGAATAATAACTGCGTCCGTATTTTGCTCTCGCCATGCGTTCCTCGTGGCGATATTGTCTTTTTAGCGCTTTTCTTTCTTGCTTGGCTTCATACCAATCATACGCTTTATAGGTATCTTGTACCGTTTCCCCAAGATTGACTAAAAGTGAATCCTTTTGCATCATGTATTTTTCCATACTCACTCGATAGTTGGGATTCTGATCAAAAACTGGGGTTTGTGCGCTAGCTTGAAAGGCCAACAAGCTACATACCAGGAGTCCAAGTAAAGATATAACTTTGTTCATAGCTTGAATTTTAAAAATTAAACACTACTTATTCTAAGGTAAATTTAGTGTTTTTTATTGAATCATCAAAGTTCCATTTCCCATTTTATCTTCAATAAAATGTTCATTTTGACAGAATTTGCTTAATTCCTCTCGGATAAACGCCAAAACAGCTGGATGATCTTTTTCTGGAAAAAGCACGTGAACATTCGCTCCTGCATCTAAAGTGAAGCAGACAGGGATTTGCGTTTTTTCGCGAAATGTCCAAATTCTTTCAATAATTTGTAGCGTATTGGGTTTCATTAAAATAAAATACGGCATAGAAGTCATCATCATAGCATGTAAAGTCAACGCTTCACTTTCTACTAAAGCAACAAATTGATCTAAATTACCCGTTTGAAGTATATTCTTTAATTGGCTTAGATTTTGGTGCGCCTGTTTAAAGCGTTCTTGAGCAAAAGGATGGTTGTGCATCAAATCGTGCCCTACTGTACTTGATACTTGTTTTTCTCCTTTATCCACCAATAAGATTACATCTTGATAATTAGAAAAATTAGCATGGACTTCAAAAGGGGCTTCAATACCATACAAATCCGAACTTCCATCGACATCTGTTTGTTCTCCCCATACCACAACTGATCCAGTAATACTTCTACATGCACTTCCGGACCCCAAACGCGCTAAGAACGAGGCTTTTTTTAAGAAATAGTCTTGAGTCATAGCTGGATTTAACGCTCGTTCTACCGACATTATATTAACCGCCAAAGCCGCCATACCCGATGCGGAAGAAGCAATACCCGAACTATGCGGAAACGTATTGGTTGTATCAATCGTAAAGTGATAGTCCGCAATATAGGGACAGTACGACACAATGCGTTCAAAGAATTTTTGAATTTTGGGTTTAAACGCTTCTTTGGGCTGACCTTCAAAGAGCAAATCAAAGGAAATCCCTTTTTCTTCTTTCCTTACAAATTGTAAAGTTGTACAAGTTTTACAGCGATTCAAGGTAAAACTCAACGAGGGGTTAGCAGGAATTTGGTGTTCTTTTTTACCCCAATATTTCACTAAGGCAATATTACTTGGTGCACTCCACGTAAACGCTCCTTGTTCTACTGTTTGGTGCTTTGCTTTGTTTGTCTCGAAAATAAAATCAGTTGCACTTGTCATTTCTTTCAAAATTTTGACAAAAATACTACCTTTTTACCACATAGCTACTTTTCATTTTCACTCCTTTTAAAACTCACTATATGCGAATATTTCACCTTTTTTATTACATTATCCTTACATTTAAACTGTATTTGTTGTAAAAAAATCAGATTAGAGTTGCAAGTTATAGAAACATATTTTATATTAGCTCTCAACCGAACCCACAAACGAATAAAAAATGTTAAAATTAAACCTTACAACGCACTCCAAAAACGAATGGAGTGAATCTCAATCTGTTTTTATTTATGCAGGCGAGTATCTAATCAAAGAACTTCACAGTGGAACATCTTCAAGTGTATCCCTAGACTATGAACCTGATGATTTGCACTTTATTGTTGGCCAGACGCAACAACGCATTTCACTAGCGAAAATTAAATCGACCAAACTGACAACTTTACAACTAACAGCGGATTTAAGTATTCAGTTGCGCGTAAGCCATCAAATTAAATTACTGGATTACACCAATCTAATTCTAGCTTCACTCTCTGCCCTCCTTGCAATTGGGTATTCCTTTAGTACGGATTCCGATTGGAGTGAATTTTTATTTATACTCGGCAGTACAGTCTTAGTTGTCTTGCTTTTTATGTTGTTATATGGACATCCAATCAATGCAAGGAACTACAACATCCGTATGTATGCTGCTATTAGTGCCCTAATCTTAATTTTCATCTTAATTCCCCTCGAAAACTGGACACTAAAAACGCTCATTGGTCTATCGACCCTGACAGTTATTACGCGATTTATAAAAGGTTACCAGCGATCGCTCTCTGTAGTCTATGATGCATTTGCTAAACAATAAAAAAAATATGGAAGGGGATACCTTCCATATTTCTATTAGCACTTACAAAATTACATACATCTTTAAAATTATACTGAAGTAGTCTAATTTATTCGTTGTGTGTTTGCCAAAGGAACGCAAAATACACGCATACACCACTAAAATAAAATAAAGTTATCAACAATGTTATCCCCAATTTTGTTAGAATTAAGATAAGATTAAGATTGGTAGTAATAGTGTTGAATAAGTTCGATTACTTTCTTTCTAGCCTGTAAACTAATATAGTCTTCATCAATGGGCGCACTAAACATAAACATCGGATTTGCAGGAAATTCACTCGTCGAGCGAAACAATAAGAAATAACTTTTGCACGAGCGCCCACCTTGCATCCATTCCTCTAGTTTATAATAATCTGGAATAGAACGTCGTTCCCTTACGACAATTAATATATCTTGTATCTCCTTCCAAGGTAAAAACTTTTCTTTCAGCAGACTTTTATAGTATACTCCTTTTTCGTCTAAGGTTACCTTCATTCCTCCTATTTTGTACAAAAAGACAAAAAACAGAAAGAATAGCAAGAGTGCTACAAGTTTGACAATACCTGTTGCAACTAAGAGGAAAAAAATTCCGATGGACAAAAAAGGACCTAAACACAGAATCAAAAGTATAGCTCTGCTCGTTCGAGTATAATAATTAAATTTCATGGCTTATTAAAATTTAGAGGCAATGGCTTGAGCAGCTAGAAAGCCGGTAGTCCAAGCATTTTGAAAATTAAAACCACCTGTAATAGCATCAATATTTAGAATTTCTCCAGCAAAATACAAATCGGTACAAACTTTACTTTCCATGGTTTTAAAATTGACATCGCGCAGGTCAATCCCTCCTGCAGTTACGAATTCTTCCTTAAAGGTACTTTTTCCATTCACTTGAAATTCTCCTTCTTGTAGTTGAAGAGCAAGTGCTTGGAGTTGCTTATTGTTCAAATCTGCCCACGTTTTGGTGGCTTCAATTTGAGCTGCCAGAACCAAGCGTTCCCACAAACGAGTAGGAAAATCGAACAATCCTCTTTTCAGTACTGTTTTTTTTGCGTGTTCTTGTTTAAAAGACTTCAATTGCTCTATTACCTTGTCTCGATCCATTTGAGGCAACCAATTGACTACAATGTGAAATTGATACTTTTTGTCTGCTAAAAGACGAGCTCCCCATGCGGATAACCGCAAAATACCAGGACCACTCATGCCCCAATGCGTAATTAACAAAGGTCCGGTTGCTTCTAGCTTTGTTCCTTTGACTTGAATGGATGCTTCCGTTGCCACGCCCATCAAATCCTGAATACGCTTATCTTTGATATTAAAGGTGAATAATGACGGAACAGGTTCAACTAGACGATGACCAAGATCCCCCATCAGCTGTACTATTTTCGGATTACTCCCCGTGGTTAATACCAATTGTGAACAAGTCATACTCTCTTTAGTGGTATCGAGTTTCCAACCATTCTCTCCTTGATAGACCCCTTGTACACTTACTCCTTGAATGACCTCAATTTTATATTTTGCAGTTGCTTGGGTAAAACAATCGATAATCGTTTGAGAAGAATCGGTGGTTGGAAACATACGTCCATCTTCTTCGATTTTCAATTCAACCCCATATTTTTCAAACCAGGTAATGGTATCTCCACAGCAAAATTGGTGAAAAGGTCCTAATAATTCTTTAGATCCTCTAGGATAGAACTGTATCAGTTCATTGGGAACAAAACAGGCATGCGTCACATTGCAGCGTCCTCCTCCAGAAATTTTCACCTTTGACAGTACTTCTTTTCCGCGTTCTACTATAGCAATGCGCAAATTTGGCTTGCGTTCTGCAATATTAATTGCCGTAAAAAATCCAGCGGCTCCTCCTCCTACTAGTATAACATCATAATACATACCTTCTGTATTTAACCATTAAGTAAAGATCCTTTTTTTATTTTACCTGAAACATTTATCTTTACAACCACAAAGATACTTACTTACAATCGCATCCTTATCATTGTAAAATTAAGATTATGAAAAAATTGCCCTTTTTATTCCTGCTTGTTTTATTCGCCATGTGTAAATCTGTTCCACCTGGGAGTAGTTCAAGCAGTAGCGACAGCAGTAACGCTTCCAAAGATTTATCGATTGAAGAACGTTTAGAAGAGATTAAAGAAGAAAACCGCTTACCCGAAGCCAAAGACGTGATTGATTTACCTTCCTACGCCCAAGTACGAGACGATTTCCGTTCTGTTACAGACAAGACGAAAGAGTCCTATTTACAAGGGATGCAAGCTACAGGAGATAAATACAGTGTTGTTATTTTAACCCAAGGATTCAAAGGAGAAAACATTGTGGTAAAAAACAGCAACAAAACGTTTTTCAAAGGAATGACCATGAGTGATTTATCCAATGGAATTGCCAAATCTGTTCGCGTAGAGAACACCGATGATTTTACTATCACCGACACCTATACCAATAGTGAAGTAACAATTGAAAGTGACCATGCAAAGATGTTTAAGTTTATTTACATCATGAAAAACAGTAACAAAGACAATCCGTTCAAAGTAACTTTTAGCAATACGCTACGACCAGTACGTTAATGGAAACACGAGATACTATTTTACAACTTATCGAACAAACGGCTCTTACTTTAAGGGCCTTTTTTAATTCCTTGCCTTTGGAAGATCAAGGCGAATTACTGTTTCCTGATTTTGTTTCAAAACTGAAGGAACAAACTGAACTAGATGTATCCCATTTATTGTTTTTAGAGTCTCCTGAGGAACTCCAAGTCTATCTTGAATTACATCCTTCTTTTGATGCTAAAAATCAAGAATTACTTGCAGATTTGCTTGCCGCTACCGCTACGCAGCCAAAAAGAACAAACTCAGAGCTAGTTATTGCTTATCAACGTTTAGCACTGCCTCTCTATCAAGGGATTAATCAAACCACACAGACGTATGATGCCGCTAGACAAGAAAAAATTAAAGCCCTACAAGCAATGCTTTAGAAAAAGAGCCACTTTTTTTTCTTCTTCACAATAATTAACCCTGTAGTGATTATTGTATCATCCCCAGCTTTCATTGTTACTAGTAATGGAGTTTCAAAATTTGTAATTGTAATCGGATAGTCTTCCATTCCAAAAGTTGTAAAAACTAAATCGACTACATCATATTCTTTAGGCACCTTTAATTCAAAACCCCCATCCAAATCTGTGCCTACGCCAAGTTGAGTGCCTTTAATTAGCACACTAACACTGGGCAATGCAAAACCTTCTTCGTCCATCACTTTCCCTCGAATAACTCTAAACGTTTGCTTCGTTTGCTGTTGTTTGGTTTCAGGTATATTTTCGCTCTCTTTCACTTGCTGTTCTACCTTCACTTTTTCTTGACCCTGTACAGCAGCAGTTGTCGTCAACAACAACAGATTTATCGCCGCTGCAACAATTCCTTGCATACCTATACCGCGATTCGCTTTTGATTCACTTAACGCTATATCCAAATATTTAGTTGGGATACGTCCACAAACCTTTCCTTCTCGTTGAAGGTGTAGAACTAATTCTTGTTTTGTATAATTGGAAAAATCGTAAACCGTCTTTTCACAAAGCACACAGAAACGCCCTTTTTCTAAAGGTGTCATTTGGTTCCAATCTTCAGAACAGGGCTCGGGTAGTTGTATCCAGTATGTTGCCATCGTTTGTTTCTTTTAGACTAAAGATTTATTACTTCTTACGCTTAACCAAACGCATACTATCTTTCTCTTTGAGTATATCATAGATTCCTAAGTCGACCGTTTCCGTTCGAGATTGCATACACATGCCCTCTTGATTCAGGCGATACAAGGTTAATGCTATTTGATTCTCATCCTTAATCGTATAGATTCCTGCCGTGGTAGTAAAACAATCATTGCCACAAGGAGCAGTATAATAAGACTCGAACGTTTGATCCGCATTAAAAACAATAAAGTTCCCAAAGCGTTCTATTTTCGTAGCATCTGCTGCTAGATTCGCGGGTGTTAATACATATTCTTCTATCGTCTTATAAGTGATGAGTTCATTCGTTTTCCATGTTCCTACCCAATCTTGCGCATAGGTAAAACCACTCAAAAGAAACCCTAGTAGTAGTATATTTATTTTCATTGCTCTAGATTTTAGTCTGTAATTATTTCTTTACTCCATGCCACGACTTGAATACCCTCTGAATAATTAGGAGCGATCACCTCGTTTTCGGTTAGTCGAATACCGGGCAAAGCATAATCTACTTTTAAATGCTCAAAAACAATTTCTTTCAACTCCCACACTTTATGGTGAATCTGGTAACGATAGAGCTTATTTTTGACATAAACGTATAAGCAATAGCGTTCAGTCAACCACACTTGCAAAGGGGTTTTCTGTTTCACTAAATTTCCAATGGTATAACGAGCGTCAAACTGAAATTGCTTTTTTTCATTAAACGAGGTATAACTGCCTGTTTTGCGTTTCATCGCTGCTTTTTCATACGGTAAGCCCGATAATTTTTTAGAAACATAAACCGATAGCGATTTACCACCTTCAATATTGAGAAAGTACACCCCTGCTTTCCCTCCTTTTTTTACATAGGTTCTCACATTCAATTCGTCAAAATTAGACACAATTCCAACAGCAGGTAGCAAACGCGGTCGAATTTGTTCCATGGTAAAAGGAACAACAGAAATATAGTATTTCCCATCTAAATCATCTAATTCTAAAGCGGCAGGAACTAAGGCTCTCAGAGTTTCAAAAGGAATTTCAAAATGCAAGAAGAGCAATCGATTCCACTCCTGATAATACTTCCATTTCCCTTTAGGTAAGGGCCAAGGCCGATGTTCAACTGCCTGTAAAATTCCCTGAATCATAGCTATTTTTCTTTTTCTTCCTTAAAGATATTGAAAATAGCTGATATGACGCGAAAAAGGCACCCGATAAAGATGCCTTTTCCTTCATAGCTTCCTCCCATATTGCTCATACCTAAAAAGCTATTTCATACAATTGAACACATTCGGAAACTAAATCAGTTATCAACGAATTAAAACAATATAAATATACTGAATTCTACTAGATTCTCCTTCAAAACTGTGCACGAACCCTTATTTTTCACAAATAACCAGCAAAACCAACAAAAAACCATCAATCTGTTGACCAAATGAATTATCTCCTTGAGTATCCGAATCAAACTGAGTATATTAGCTCATTTCACTTACTTTTTTTACTCCATAAAGCAGATAATCAGGCTGGAACAAATAAAAAAACTCGAAGTTCAACTTCGAGTTCTGTTTTTTTATCTTATCGGGCTATCATCTTTTCATAAGGAACAACAGTAGGATATCCTTTTTTGAAAAAATAAGCCGTTGGGTCTTCTTCGGTTGCTACTAAAACAAAATCTCCTCCCCAGGCACCTAAACTTTTAATTGTTCCTTTAAAATCAGGAAATAATCGGTCTTGAACAGGTTGGGTTTCTAGAATAGCACCTAGGATTTCTTCGTGTTCTTGCATTAAATCTTGAAACTCCTCCAAACTTTTTGCCGTGACCAATGCGCGACTAATAGTCGAAATGCGATCGATTTGACTGCCAATTAATTCCTTTTTTGTTCGATAGGTTTCAATAGCAGCTTTGCTACTTTGTTTTTCATTGAGGTAAACAAAATACAAATTTGCTTTGAAGCAAGGATGAAACTCGATTAGTTCTACTTTGGGATGATACGGATTCGTCAATTGATAAAATAATGCGGTGCGATGTTTTGCACAGGCAATGTCATAGCCACTTCCTCCAAATGATTCTTGTAGCAATTGGTAGGGATTGATGTCAAACCACTGCGCTACATTGTTGATCCATGTGGATGACGTTCCCAATCCCCACAATCGTAGAAAACTTAGTTTACTATCTACTTTAAATCCTTGCTTAGTCTGTAAAATCTCTGGATTTTGTCGATGCGCAGCTCTCAATACTTTAACAAGCGTTCGCAAGTATTCCGTTCCCTCTACATCCTCATTGATCAAAAGTTGCTCGACAGCGACTTCCTCTTGCATCCAAATCGTTCCATCCACATCATAACTTGTCCAAAGAATACTGTTTTGTTTTTGATCTTCCACGTACAAAGTCTGACCATACGAAGTAGGTAAAGCAAAAGCCAAAGCCCCGTCTAATACAAGATATTCTCCTGAAATCAAAAGCTTGCCAGCACTATAAAATTCCATTTGCCTATTTTCTCAGTGTTTCTAATAACTCAACAACTGCACTATGAGACACCACATGTTGCTCAAAATGAGCTACCACTTTTATACGTTCCTCATCTGTTGCCTTAAACTGATTCAAGATGTTCATCAAATGCATTTTCATATGCCCTTGTTGAATACCCGTAGTAGTTAGTGATTTAACTGCTGCAAAATTTTGTGCTAAACCTGCTACTGCAATGATTTGCATCAATTGAGTAGCTGATGGTTTTTGCAGCATTTGCAAAGCGATTTTCACCATAGGATGCAAAGATGTTAATCCTCCTACAGTTCCGACAGCTAACGGTAAATCAATCCAAAATCGAAACATTCCATTTTCAATGGAGGCATGAGATAAACTGCGGTACTGTCCGTCTTTCGCTGCATAGGCATGAACTCCTGCTTCAATCGCACGAAAATCATTTCCTGTGGCTAAGACTACTGCATCCACGCCATTCATCACCCCTTTATTATGCGTTACTGCACGAAACGGTTCGATTTCTGCAATGCGAACCGCTTGCACAAATTTCTCTGCAAAAAGAACAGGATCTTTGATTTCACTTGACGCTAATGCTTCGATCGGACATGATACTTCCGCGCGAACCACACAATTTGGCACGAAATTCGACAAGATACTCATCACCACATCAATTTCTCTTTCTTGCGCATCGAATGCCCCGTAGCTCAACGCTTCTCGTTTTAACGTAGTCGCCATTTGCTCAAGACACGAATTAATAAAATTCGCGCCCATACTGTCTTTGGTTTCAAACGTAACGTGTAATTGGTAGTAATCTGCAATTTCTTGCGTTTTATCACGCAATTCGACAGCTAAGATTCCTCCACCACGTTTTTGCATATTTTGAGTAATCGAAAACGTATCAGCCAAGAAAACAGGTTGTATGGCCTGAACAAACGCTTGTAGTTTTTGTTTATCCCCTTTATACATAAAGTGAACTTGCCCTATTTTTTCTGTATTTAAAATAGTAGCTTTAAATCCACCGCGATCCGCCCAAAACTTAGCAGCTTTAGACGCTGCAGCAACCACAGAGCTTTCCTCAATCACCATAGGGATGGTATACCACGTATCATTGATTAAAAAATTGGGGGCAACCCCTAGAGGTAAGTAAAAATTCGTGATGGTATTCTCAATAAACTCATCGTGTAATTTTTGTAAATCCTCGTCAGCATTCCAGTATTGCTTGATTAAATCTACGACCGCTGTTTGGTTGTTTAAATATGTTTTTGCTATCCAATTGATTTTCTCTTCCTTGTTTAGTTTCGAAAACCCATTTATACTCCCTATCATGATGTATTACTTTTAAAGACAAAGATACATGATTCTACTGGTTTTTTTTTGCTTTTTGGGATTTGGTGTTTGGTGTTCGGCTTTTGGGGGTTGGGGGTTGGGGGTTGGGGTAAAAAGATCCAATTATCGGATATAGAAAAGTAAGTGATCTATCTTCAATAAATACCTAAACAAAATATCAATTAGATGAGATAAAAAAGCAGCCAACGAAAAAGCAAAAAAGCATCACACGAAAAAGTTACCAACAAAAGCCAAATAACAAAAAACAAAAAAGCATCCAACAAAATCCCAAATTATCTATGATGCAAGAATACTCTAAACAACAGAGTTTAAAAAACGAAAATCGACAAAATTCGATACGATTTGTTTAAGGTATTAGGACTTTCGCTACTAAAATCGCGTCAATGAAATTAAGTTTTTATTAATTAATCTCAATGAAAATTGGCATAAATCATATTTTTTCAGTAAAATTGGAAGTTTTTTCGACTAATTAGATAATGAAATACATTAAAATCACCTCACTGATTTGTGTGATTGCCACGCAAATTGGTCTTGCACAAAAGAAGATTGAGCTATCTGAAATTTGGAATGGCACCTTTAAAACGGAGGCTATGCAAGCGGTTAACACGCTCAACACACAAAATCAATATGCGCGTATTGAGCGAATCTCTAAGCAGCACCAAGTCATCAATTTATACAACTTCTCTACCTTAGAAAAAGCCAAAACAGTATTTAGTAATGTTACTTTTCCCGAGATTAAATCGATAGAAAGTTATGTTTTTGACGCGAAAGAGGAGCAAATTCTAATTGGAACAAATACAACACCGATTTATCGTCGTTCGTTTTTAGCGGATTACTACTTATTTAATCCCAAGACGAATCAAACGACAAAAATTGCCAACCATCCCATCATGGAGCCTTTATTCTCACCTGATGGAACAAAGATTGCCTACGCCTACCAAAATAATCTATACATTTATACGATTGCTACCCAACAAACTATACAGGTAACACAAGATGGAGCGAAAAATCACATCATCAATGGTATTTCGGATTGGGTCTATGAGGAGGAATTTAGCGTGGTTCGCATGTTTGACTGGAACCAAGAAAGTACGCAATTAGCCTATGTCAAATTTGACGAGACAGAAGTTCCTGAATATTCTATGGATGTGTATGGCAACGGATTATACCCTACTCAGGACCAATTCAAATATCCTAAAGCAGGAGAGAAAAATGCGGAAGTATCCCTTTATATCTACGATTTAGCAAAAGCATCTAATAGCCAGGTAGATTTATCTGAATTCTCCGATTTCTATATTCCGAGAATTAAATGGACGAATGAGGCCCAGTACTTAAGCATACAAATTATCAACAGGCATCAAAACGACTTAAAAGTATTTTTTGTCGATGGTACTACCCTGGCCAAAAAGTTGATTTTAAATGAAAAGGACGAAGCCTATGTTGATGTGCACGATCTTTCTTTTTTAACCAATAACGATTTTGTTTGGTTAAGTGAACGCGATGGCAACAACCATTTATACCACTACAACAAAGACGGAAAATTATTAAATCAAATCACCAAAGGGAACTGGGAAGTAACAGATTACTATGGGATTGATTTAAAAAACAAAAAATTGTTCTATCAATCAGTAGAACGAGGCTCGATTTACAGAGATATTTATTCTATTGATTTAAACGGAAAAAACAAAACATTATTATCTTCAAAACAAGGAACGAATACAGCTATTTTCAGCCCGAAATTCGATTTATTCATCAACACCTACTCTTCGACTACTACTGCTCCGCAATACACCTTACAAGAAAGTAAAACGGGGAAAGTAGTTAAAGAAATTTTGAACAATTCGACTTTAGAGCACAAAGTAAAATCGTACCAACTTCCACAAAAAGAGTTCACTCAGATTCCAACGGTAGATGGTCTTTTATTGAATGCTTGGGTGATGAAACCTGCTGATTTTGACGCATCGAAAACGTATCCTGTTTTCATGTATCAATACAGTGGACCAGGATCACAACAAGTGGCAGACAAATGGTTTGACTCAAACGATTACTGGCATGCGATGTTGACTCAAAAAGGGTATATCGTAGTAACAGTAGATGGTAGAGGAACAGGATTCCGAGGAGCAGCTTTCAAGAAAGTTACGCAGTATGAATTAGGTAAATTCGAGGTTGAAGATCAGATTGAAGCAGCGAAATACTTAGCCAAGCAAAGCTATGTCGATGCTAACCGAATTGGTATTTGGGGCTGGAGTTATGGTGGTTTCATGTCGACCAATTGCTTATTGAAAGGCAATGATGTATTCAAAATGGCTATTGCAGTAGCTCCAGTAATCAACTGGAGGTATTATGATTCGATATATACGGAGCGTTACATGAAGACCCCGCAAGAGAATCCATCAGGTTACGATGATAACTCCCCTTACTTTTTTGCCAACCAACTAAAAGGTCGTTATTTATTAGTACACGGTAGTGCAGATGACAATGTACATGTACAAAATGCTATGGCGATGATTGAAACGTTGGTGCAACACAACAAAGATTTCGATTGGTTAATTTATCCCGATAAAAACCACGGTATCTATGGCGGCAACACCCGCTTACAACTTTACACCAAGATGACGAATTTCATCTTAAACAACCTATAATACACTAACAATCAACTAGTAAACTATAGTTTAAACTTTAAAACAAACTATACTAAATTTAACGTAAATGGCAGCAGAAACAGCTACTAAATCAGACCTTTTTAAGTCTAATGTCTTAGGGCATCCAGCAGGTCTTTTCGTTCTTTTCTTTACAGAAATGTGGGAACGTTTCTCATTCTACGGAATGAGAGTCTTATTGATGCAATTCTTAACCGCTCAAGTGCTTTTTGGCAGTGAGTTCTCTGGTTGGGGTTGGTCCGCAGAACAAGCCGGTGCTCTTTATGGTACATACGCGATGTTACTTTATTTAACTCCAATTTTAGGAGGAGTTATTGCCGATAAATACATTGGTTCTCGTTGGGCTGTAATCATTGGTGCGGTTATTATGACTGTCGGTCACGCTTCTATGGCAGCAGAGGGAATCTCTAAAATCTGGTTCTTCGTCGGATTAGCTTGTTTGGTTATTGGAACAGGTTTCTTTAAACCGAATATGCCTTCGATGTTAGGAGAAATGTATAAAGCCCTTCCTGAGAAAAAAGATGCTGCTTATACTATCTTCTATATGGGAGTAAACTCAGGGGCTTTCTTCGGAATGTTACTTTGTGGTTATTTAGCCGAAACAAAAGGATGGCACTATGGATTTGGATTAGCGGGTATTTTTATGCTATTAGGAACGATCCAATTCTGGTTAGCTAAACCACTATTTGGCGATGTAGGTGTCTTGAAAAAAGAAGATACTTCTGTAGAAAAAACAGCAGAGCAAATCAAAGAAGAAGAAGAAACCAAGAATCCTTATACGATTGTAGACTATATCCTAATCGGTTTAGTTTCTGTTATTGGTTTGTTATACGCTTTCAACGATCCACTATCTAAAAATGGGGTATTGGATGTATTTGAAACCTTAGACACGCCTTTCTTACGTGGACAAAACTTGATGGCGATCTTGGCTTTAGTGGCTTTCTTATATTTGGTAATTTCGCGTATTTTACGCTACGGAAAAGTAATTAGAGACCGCATGTTTGCCGTAATTTTATTGGCATTCTTCTTGATGTTCTTCTTTATGAGTTTTGAACAAGGAGCGACTTCCTTGGTACTTGTTGCTAGAGATTATGTAGACCGAACATTAGAAGGTACGACTTTAACTATATTCAACATCATCAATACGTGTTTAACTATTATTCCTTTGATGATTATTTCATGGGTATTAATCCTGCTAGCCAAAGCAACGTGGAAAAAAATCGCCCTATCGAATGTTATTTTATTCATTTGTTTTGCAGGAATCTGGGCAATGGCAATCTATATGTTGAGAGAAGAGTTCCTGAAAGATGTTTCTCAAATTAAAGTATCTTGGTTCTCTATTTTGAACTCATTCTTTATTATTGCTTTAGCTTCTTCTGTATCCAAACTATGGGATTCAAAATACAATCCACCCGCAGCATTCAAATACGGAATTGGTTTATTATTAGTAGCTATTGGATTCTTAATCTTAGGGTTAGGTTCTATGGGATTAGGTGATGGTGTAAAAATGTCAATGATATTTCTAGTTTTAACATACTTATTCCATACTTTAGGGGAATTATTTATTTCACCCGTTGGACTGTCCTATGTATCCAAACTTGTACCTGCAAAAATGCTAGCCTTCATGTTTGGTATGTGGTACTTAGCCTTGGCAATTGCACAGAAATTTGCCGCTATCCTAGGAGGTCAAATTGAGAATATTAAAGAAGAATATTCCTTGAGTCACTTCTTCTTCTTGTTTACGTTAATCCCTGCTGCCGCGGCAGTATTGGTGATGTTAGTAAATCCATTATTGAAAAAACTAATGCACGGTGTTCGCTAACCCACCGTGCATTGCACAATAAATAAAACTATAAAAAATGAGTCAAACACAGACATTAGAAGAGATTCAAAATTTCTCTGGTAAATACCCGAAGCAAATTTGGAGCTTATTTTTCTCAGAAATGTGGGAACGTTTTTCGTTCTATGGTATGAGAGGAATGTTGGTTTTCTTTATGATTGACCAACTTAAATTTGAAGAAGCACAAGCTAACTTACAATACGGTGCTACGCAAGCATTCGTATACGCCTTTACCTTCTTAGGGGGTATTTTTGCAGATAAAATTTTAGGTTTCCGAAAATCGCTGTTTTGGGGTGGAGCCATGATGATTCTAGGAAGTTTAATCCTAGCTATTGATCCACATGCTTACTTTTTTATCGGAATTGCCTTCACCGTAATTGGTACTGGTTTCTTTAAACCGAATATCTCTACCATGGTAGGTAAATTGTACAAAAAAGGAGATGACCGTACAGACGCTGGTTTCTCTTTGTTCTATGCGGGGATTAACTTAGGAGCACTTATCGGTGGATATTTATGTATTGCCATTGGTAAAGGGCACTTATTTGAAGATTCCATTTCGGTAGAACACCGTTGGAGTGTTGCTTTTGGTTTAGCTGCTTTCGTAATGTTAGTGAGTTTAATCAACTTTATCTTTACAAAGAGACACTTAGGTCCAATTGGACTTCAACCGACGCAAACCAATGCGAATGGAGAACAAATAAGAATGCCATTGTGGAAAGAAGTTGGTACGTATGTATTAACCTTTGCTATGGTTCCTGTAATTGTATTCATGATTGACAATACAGATTATACCGCTTACTTTATGTACACCGTTGGTCCTTTAGCGTTAATCTATTTGTTCTATGAAATGACGAAATTGACTAGTGCAGAACGCAAAAAAATTATTGCTGCTTTAGTCTTCATTTTCTTCTCTATTTTATTCTTCGGAATCTACGAACAAGCAGGAGGTTCATTGAGCATTTTCGCTGCAAAGAACTTAAATGCAGAATTATTAGGGATGCACCTAGATCCAAACGGAGTGAATAACTCGGGAGGTGCTTTCTTCATTATCTTCATCGCGCCTTTATTAGGATTATTGTGGATTTGGATGGCGAAAAAGAAAATTGAGCCAAACACCGTAATGAAATTTGGTTTAGGATTTATCCTTTTAGGGGCAGGATACTACGCCTTATTCGGAACAAGATTCTTCGCTGATGCTGCAGGTATGACGTCGTTAGACTTCTTTACTTTCGCTTTATTAATCATTACCTTAGGAGAGCTTTGTTTATCGCCGATTGGATTGTCTATTATGACAAAACTATCCACAGCAAACCTACAAGGAATGATGATGGGAATGTGGTTCTTAGCAAGTGCATATGGACAATATGTAGCGGGTATTATTGGTGCAGCAATGTCTAAAGGACATACAGAGGCTGTAACAGGAAACCATCCGAACTACGATGCTCTACTATCTTATACGGATGGATATAAAGATTTAGGTCTATATGCTGTGATAGCAGGGGTTATCTTAATTGCACTTTCTCCCCTAATGAAAAAATTAATGCAAGAAGTGAAGTAATACGACTACATTTTTTTCTATAATAAACAAGACAAGAGCGACCTATTGGTCGCTTTTTCTCTTTTTAGCCCGTTTTTTTTAACACGAAATCCATTGCCATATAGAATATAGGAATTAAATTACACTCCTTAATTTTAACACCCTTTTATCATCATGTCACAAAATAACAAATCGTTTTGGCAAACGCTAACCTCTTTCAATAAGAACTTCTGGATTGCCAGTTTCATGGAGCTTATGGAACGTTGGGCTTGGTACGGAATTTATACCCTTTTAGGGCTTTATCTTGTTGGATCAACCGACACGGGAGGATTGGGATTTGACCATGTTCAAAAAGGAAGTATTATGGGAAATATCGTAGGTATTCTCTACTTCTTGCCTCTTGTATTTGGGGTGATTGCTGATCGAATAGGGTATAAACTATCCTTGACAATCTCCTTTATTATCATGATCACCGGATATTATCTCTTAGGCGAAGTAAGTAGTTATTGGAGTGTCTACGCGATGTTCTTATTAGTTGCCATTGGAGCCGCCTTCTTTAAACCAGTAGCCTCTGCTATTGTGGCCCGAAATACAGATGAATCTACAGGAACCTTAGGGTTCGGTATTTTCTATATGATGGTAAACATCGGAGGATTTATAGGCCCTGCCATGTCTTCAGGCTTGCGTACAACCTACGGATGGAAAATCATCTTTATTCAAGCGGCCATTGTGATTGCCATTAATTTAATTGTATTACTCGTATTCTATAAAGAACCTAAAGTTGAAAAACCCAAAGAATCTATAGGTAAAGCAATTAAAGATTCTATTGTAGGTGTTTTTGTAGCCCTAAAAGACGTGCGTCTAGGGATCTTATTATTGCTGATGATTGGATTCTGGACCATGTTTAACCAACTATTCAACACTTTACCTAACTTTATTGAAGACTGGGTAAACTCCGCTTCTTTAAGTACTTGGATCAACGAGAACGTTCCTTTCTTAGGCTCACTCTTGACACAAGATGGACAGGTAAAACCTGAATGGTTTACCAATATTGACTCCTTTATGATTATCATCTGCCAAGTGACGATTTCGTACTTTGTAACGAAAATGCGTCATATCAATGCCGTAATTCGCGGGGCAGTTATTGCGAGTATTGGAGTTGGGCTAACATTCTATACACACAACCCCATTTTTACCATCTTAGGAACCATGATTTTCTCTGTTGGTGAAATGATGTCCAGCCCAACCGTTTCTTCTTTTATCGCCTTAATTACACCTAAAGGAAAAGAAGGGTTATACCAAGGAACGTATTTCTTACCTGTTGCTGCAAGTTATTTTGTAACCAGCGTTATCTCTGGTAGCTTATACCAATCATGGTCAGATAAACTGTCCTTATTAAAACGCGAAATGCTGGGTAGAGGCATTGAAATGCCAGAAGTTGTCAGTCATGAGCAATTCATCGAAGAAGGAGCAAAGGCATTGAATATGTCCATTTCGTCTTTTGAACAACAATTCAATCTAAAAGCTGAATCAGTCGATTGGCAGGTGGCCGCACAATCTTTTAAAGACTTTGCTGCTTCAAAAGCGATCGATATTAGTCAAATTCACTTTCCTTTCTCTAAAAACGAATACTTTGCCTTAGCTGAACAAAAATTGGGGATGTCACACTGGGATATGGTAGATATGCTATGGAATACATACAATCCAAACAAAATTTGGTATGTCATCGTAGGAATTGGTCTATTTTCAGTGATTACCTTAGTCATCTATGACAGATTGGTCATCAGACCCATTGAAAATAAGAAATAACTAACTATTTTCTATTAAAATTATTGAGAGCAAAAAAAATAGCCTTTTATACTAAATAAAAATGGTTATCTTTCTCAACCAATTTAAAAAACAACAATTTATGCAGACAAGCTCGACTACGCAGCCGAACTTTTTTGACACGAAAGTGCTAGGACACCCGGCTGGTTTATTTGTATTATTTTTCACCGAAATGTGGGAGCGATTCTCTTTCTATGGAATGAGAGTTTTATTGATTCAATTCTTAACCATGTCCGTGATCGGAATCAACACGGGTTGGGGTTGGAATGTAGAAGATGCAGGAGCCTTGTTTGCAACCTATGCCATGTTACTTTATATTACACCCATCTTCGGGGGTATTCTAGCGGATAAATACATTGGGTACCGTTGGGCTGTAGTCATTGGGTCTTTGATTATGACCTTAGGACACGCGGCAATGGCCTTAGAAGGAGAAACCTTTATGTACATTGGTTTAGGATGTTTAGTTGTAGGTACTGGATTCTTTAAACCCAATATGACCTCTATCCTATCTGAAATGTACAAAGCCTTCCCTGAAAAGAAAGATGGTGCTTATACGATTTTCTATATGGGAGTGAATGCTGGTGCCTTCTTTGGAATGATGCTTTGTGGATACTTAGGAGAACGCGTAGGATGGCACTGGGGATTCGGATTAGCTGGAATATTTATGTTGCTGGGAACTTTGCAATTTTGGTTAGCTAAACCAATCTTTGGAACGATTGGCGATGTGCCTTCTAAAGAAGCGAGAAGCGATAAAGAAGTAGTCGTAGACACAACAAATATGACAATGGAAGAAAAGGATTCACTAAAACGCAATCCTTTTACAACAGTAGATTATATCTTTATTGCAATTGTCACGGTTATTGGGTTAATGTACGCCTTTGACGACGTATTCCGTATTGTTGGCGGGATTAACTTATTCCCTGAAACAATTCTTGGGCAAGATGGTTCTACGGTGGGGATTGCCTTCGGATTGATTGTATTCTTAATCTTAGTAATTTGGCGTATTGCCCGTTATGCAAAAGTAGTACGTGACCGTATGATTGCTGTAATTATCTTTGCATTCTTTACGATTTTCTTCTGGATGAGTTTTGAACAAGGAGCAACTTCACTTGTAATTTTCGCTCGTGATAATACGCAACGTGTTCTTTCTGGAAATACGGCCTTATTATTTAAAATATTCAACACGTTATTGACAATTATCCCATTAGCATTAATCTCCTGGGTACTAATCATCTTAGCGAAGAGAACCTATAAAAAAGCATTGGTTTCCAATATTATCTTAGGATTAACGTTCCTAGGTGTATGGGGAGCTGTTGTTTGGATGTTGGATAGAGACTGGTCTTCCCATGCCTATCAAGTACACTATGAAACCGTACAAACGCCTGCAGTAAACAAAGACGGTTCGCTTAAATACGACGATAAAAACAATCCAACGTTCCACTACCAACCGATTTCAATGGCTTTCCAAGCCCAGGAAGGAGACAAAATAGTAGAACAACATACCACAATTGCTCACCGTAATACGTATGAAGTTGGGGCTCAAATTAAAATGTACGAAGAATTGGGAACTTACCACATCTTAGATGAGGCCTTGGAAACCAAACTAATGACAGAGTACCAAGCACAAGGTAAAACACCGCATATTGTACAAGCTGAAGTAAAAGAAATTAAAGACAACCAGGTGGAGATTACCGCTTCTTGGTTCTCTATTTTAAACTCCTTTTTTATTATTGCCTTTGCTTCTTTAGTTTCTAAATTATGGGATTCCAAATACAATCCACCGGCATCCATTAAATATGGATTGGGATTAATCATCATGGCTTTAGGGTTTGGTGTATTAGCCTATGGCGCCCACGGAATTACGGAAGGGAATAGAGTTTCGATGATGTGGCTTGTTTTTGCCTATTTATTTCATACCTTAGGAGAGTTATTCTCTTCACCAGTAGGACTTTCTTATGTTTCTAAACTTGTTCCGCCGAGAATGATTGCATTTATGTTTGGTATGTGGTATTTAGCCATTGCAATTGGTAATAATCTAGCAGCTAAACTAGGAGGCCAGATTGAAAATATTACAGAAAAGTATTCGTTATCGGGCTTCTTCTTAATTTTCACAATTGTTCCTATTGTTGCAGGTATTTTAGTTATTGCACTAAATCCAGTAATGAAACGCTTAATGCACGGTGTTAAATAAAAACAAACCTAATTACAAATGAAAAAAATCGCATTTTTATTTGCCTTACTTTTGGTTGGATTAACCGCACAGGCACAAGAAATCAAATGGATGTCATTAAATGACGCTTTAGCTGCACAAAAAAAGAATCCAAAACCTATTTTTATGGATGTGTATACCGATTGGTGTGGTCCATGTAAAATGTTAGATAGCAATACGTTTAGCGACGCTACATTTGCAGCATATGTAACGAAAAATTACTATGCTGTAAAATTCAATGCGGAAGGAAACGAAGCCATAACATATAACGGGAAAAAATATGAAAACCCAAACTATGATGCGAATAGAAAAGGAAGAAATGCTACCCATGAATTAACCTTATTCTTACGTGTACCAGGCTATCCAACGATGGTTATCCTAGATGATAAAGGCAACGTTCAACAAACGATCGTAGGCTATCACAAACCAGATCAATTGTTGAGTAAAATATAAGCTCAAAAGAATTGAGAAGACCAATATCCCTTTTCGCGCATATCGTGAAAAGGGATTTTCTTTTTTATACAGTGTTGTATAACTCTATTTTTATAACCTTTGCGCATGGCATATCCCAAAATAAGCTGTTGGGGCTGATGTAAGGTCAATAGACGATCGATATTCACAGGCACATTATCCATCAGATAAATCAGCTCAAACTTTGTATTTACAGGATAATTAGGGTACTCTTTAGACAGTACCAACAGCTTTCGCTTAGCATCTACTGGATACCAATCCGCCCTAGGTTTGTTTTCGATGGCCTTTGGCAGGTAGTGTTTACTATAAGTCTCTACCACTCCTTTAGTATCCTCTTCTTGTCCAAAAACAAACAATTGTCGACCGACTGCCTGCAAATACAACGGTTTCCTTCCTTGAACCGCAGCGATAATAAATTCTTCTCGCCCCTGTTGTTGTTGAGCAAGATGAAAACATTCAACCTGAGTCACCAACACAAGAAACCCCAAGTACACAACTTGTTTTATTCTTGGTTGATACCAGAATAGAGCAAAACCCCAACTTAAAATAAAGAGTATTATTGCTGTTTCTTTGGCAATATAAGCTGTATTTACGGATACATTAATCCCTTCTAATCCCTGTAACACGATAAAAGCAACACGAACCATCTGCTCAATAAGCCAACCCAACCCCATCGCAATAACCGATGAAATCCACCCCACACACAACAGGCAAAATCCACTCAATATCAACAGCGTAATTAGGGGAATAATCAAAAGATTACTACCCAAAAAAGACCATGAAAAGGAGTGAAAATAGTATAATTGTAACGGCAATACGCTCAATTGAGCTACAAAAGAGACATAAAGCAGTCCCAATCCATAATTTACAACCCGCGATTTCGTATACCAAGACCTAAACAAAGGCATACCGAAAACTAATCCAAGAACAGCTACATAGCTCAATTGAAAACCTACATCAAACAACCAATTGGGTTCAAACAACAGACTTAAAAAAAGTGCCAAACCTATTCGCTCCCCTATGATTTGATTTCGCTGTATGAATTGAGACAACATTAACAGCGTACACATCAATACAGTGCGAAAAACAGAAGGAGAAAAACCAGCCATAAACGCAAAGATCCACAAGAACAGTAAGAGGACAAGCAGGCGATACTGCCTTTTTAGAAAAGAGGTAAGCCCTGTAACAGCTAGAGCGATAATCCCGATATGAAGCCCTGAAATAGCCAGGATATGCATCAATCCTAGCTGTTGAAAAGTCGCAACCGTTTGCTCTTCCATCTGGCTTTTATCCCCTAACAACAAGGCATTCAGTAGGGCTTTACTCGACCTAGACAAAGCGGTATTCGCCTCAATCTGATGCTGTAAAGTAGCTCTTCCTTTCATCAACCAGACATACAAGTTATTTGTACCAGGCACTTCAATCTCCTGTTGTACCCAAAGTTGTTTTGCGATGTGCTTGCGTTCCATAAAAAGGCGATAATCAAACTGTCCGGGATTTACGGCTGTAGGAAACGATCGGAACTTGCCAATCGCCCGAAAACGACTTCCTATTTCGCGTACACTATCTGTAACTAAAAGTAGTGCCTTTCCTTGGGTTTGAACTTCATCTACCGCTTCAACCACCACCACATAAGAACTACCAACTTTTGTCTTCTTATGTCTCTGAATGACCCGATAGTTTACCTCATACGGATGTTGATCAACAAGTTTCGTTGTATAACTAGCATGAGTATCCTGCCAATCACTATACTTGGCCGACATAAAACCCAAAATAAAAGACAAGGAATAGTAAAGCATTGCCATTCCATAAAAAGCAATCGGATGAAAGAGCCACGTTTGCTTACTATAAGCAAAAACAACCAGTACTCCGAATAGAAGAAGAAATAGAATTTCCATAGCTAAAAGACTACAATAATCTTTAGCCAAAATCCCAGACGCTACGGCAGTAGCATAAAACAAAAAAGAGAATTTTAATGGACTCATATCCCGAGTACATCAAAATTCTCTCCAATTTCGTTTAAATCCTTTGATTTAAATATCTTGATCCAATAAAACTCTGTTTATTTGAACAAATCTTCTTTTATAGTAATCTTCTTTAATGGAAGAAACAATCACCCCTTTACTTGTAGAAGAGTGAATGAACTTGATTTCATCATCTATTACTTCCGTAATAATACCTACATGACTAATACGACTTCCTCTCCCTGTACGAAAGAAAATCAAATCTCCTTTTTGCGCCTCATTTTTAGATATTTTATCTCCAACTTGTGCCATGGCGCTTGAGTTTCTAGGTAGATTGATTGATGTATCATTAAAGGCATTCACGACTAAACCAGAACAATCCAATCCACTGCGCGTGGTTCCACCAAAGCGATAACGAACCCCTTCAAAGTCGAAAGCAGCACTCAACACAAGATCAGAAACTTCCTCACTTACATTTTTTGACGTACTCATTTCTTCTAACAGTGCATCCAATTGCGTTCGAATGGCATCATCCGTTTTTTTACTTTCTTTTAAAACAAGCGTTTCTTTCTTCTTACCTGGGTTCTCTGCTTCTGCATTTGCAGCTTGAGTATAACTTGAGCACAGCAGACTCAAACCGAATAAAAGAGTGGAAAGTATTGTTTTATTTTTCATAGCAAAAAGGGGGTTTTACATCATCAATCCTTACTTAGAATTTTTAATAATTTCATTCGCGGCTAAATCACTAGCCCCTCGACCGCCTAAATTATGAATTAATTCTTCATAATCCAACAAAATTTTATCTCTTTTTTCACTTTTCACAATTTTTTCGAATTCTACCGCAATTCTTTCAGCATTGCAATCGTGTTGAATCAACTCGACAACCACCTCATTATCCATAATAAGATTGACTAAGGAGATGTATTTTAAGGTAATAATGCGCTTAGCAATTTCATAAGAAATAGTATTTCCTTTGTATAAAACCACTTGAGGCACTTTAAACAAGGCTGTTTCTAAGGTAGCCGTTCCTGAAGTAACTAGAGCAGCAAAAGCCACATCCAACAAGGCATAGGTATCATTGGTAATAAAAGAAATGTTTTGTCCTTTTAAAAATTGCTCATAAAAAGCAGGTTCTTGTCCTGGTGCCCCAGCAATAACAAATTGATATTCAGGATTTTTTTGTACTACGGAGAGCATTTCCCCTAACAGTCGTTTGATTTCTTGCTTTCTACTGCCAGGCAATAAGGCAATAATCGGTCGGTTGTCCAAGTGATACTTTTTGCGAAAATCTACTTTTTCACGGCTTCTGAATTCCTCGATTTCATCAATCAAAGGATGTCCGACAAACGTTACGGGATAGTGATGCTTTTTCTCATAAAAATCCTTTTCGAAAGGCAAAATCACATACATAAAATCGATATCACGCTTAATAGCCTTAATGCGATTTTCTTTCCACGCCCAAATTTGAGGAGAGATATAATAATGAGTAGGGATTTGATGTTCTTTGGCCCATTGCGCAATACGCATATTAAACCCAGGATAATCAATAAAGATTAAAACATCAGGAGCAAAAGCGGCAATATCTCTTTTACAAAAAGAGATGTTTTTTAAGATGGTGCGCAGGTTTTGAACAACTTCTACAAACCCCATAAAGGCTAGATCTTTATAATGTTTAACTAACGTCCCACCAACTTTTTGCATCAAATCTCCTCCCCAGAAGCGAATTTCCGCTTGAGGATCTTTTGCATAAATCGCTTTCATCAAATTGGCGCCATGTAAATCTCCCGACGCCTCTCCTGCAATAATGTAATACTTCATCTACAACAACTGTGTAATTAGGGTAATAATAATCACTGCAAAGATGCAGCCTCGTGCGTAATAGTCTTTTCTTCGATTGATAAAATAAGTGAATATCCCCAAGTTTAATAAACTTCCAATAGCGACGATTCTTCCGAGTAATCCAGCTTTACGAATCAAATCAAAATTAACAAACAAATCAAAATTGGTAAACAACCTCAAATAGATCTCAGCCCCCACTACGGTTAAACTTGCACCGATTAGAAAGCCCAATAGGATATCTTGTATTCTCTTTCCCATTTATACTAATTCCCAATTATTAATTCTGTTAATGGCGTGATGAGCAGTTAAATCAAAATGAACTGGAACAATAGAAATAAACCCATTGCGCAATGCCCATTCATCCGTATCTTCTCCTTTATCTTGGTTGACAAACTCTCCTTTTAACCAGTAGTATTCTTTTCCATTTGGACTCGTACGCTTGTCGAAGTCCTCAATCCACACGGCTTTGGCTTGTCTACATACTTTAATCCCTTTGATTTCCTCAGTCTGTAAGCGAGGAAAGTTTACATTCAACACCACTTCTTTGGGAATTCCATTCTCTAGTGCTTGCGTTGTGATTTTGTGCACAAACGTACGAACTTGATCAAAATCTGCATTCCAGCTAAAATCTAGAAGAGAAAAACCAATCGCTGGAATTCCGCTCATTCCTGCTTCTAAAGCGGCACTCATGGTTCCCGAATAAATCACATTAATAGATGAATTCGATCCGTGATTGATACCCGAAACACATAAATCAGGTTTTCGATCTAGAATTTGCCCTAAAGCAATTTTTACACAGTCAACAGGCGTACCCGAGCAAGCGTATTCATGTTCTAGTTCAGGATCAATCTGTACTTTCTCTAACGTCAAGGTATTATTGATTGTAACCGCGTGTCCCATTCCAGATTGCGCACTGTCAGGAGCCACCACAACAACTTCTCCTATTTCTTTCATCACCTCAATCAAAGCACGGATTCCTGGCGCCGTGATACCATCGTCATTAGTAACAAGTATTAATGGTTTTTGCATCATCTCAAATTTTTAATTACTTTCGTAAAAGTAACAATTATTATGTAAAACATTTTGTTATTTCAGACTTTATAAACATTAAAACGAGGGGTCACTAAGTCGTATGTTGTCATTTAACAAATAATTATCTGCTTACATAATAATTACTTTGCTTTTTTAACTACTTTAGTTCAAAACTATTTAATGAATACTATTTGGGCATTTATGAAAAGAAATTATAAGGTTATCATTCTTCTACTCGCTGTTTCAGCCGCACTATGGAGTTTTATACCTAAACAGGAAACGGAGGATCCAGAAAAAGACCAACTTTTGTTAGAGTTAGTCACTTATTTAATGGAGCGTACCCATTATGATCCACCCAAATTAGATGATAAGTTTTCACAGCAAGTGTACAAGGAATACATCAAGGCACTTGACCCGATGAAGCGTTATTTTCTTCAATCAGATTTAGATGAATTTAGCAAATATGAACTTTTAATTGACGATATGATTCAATTAAAGGAACTTTCTTTTTTTGATTTAACCTATGCTCGTATTACGCAACGAATGAATGAAGCCAAAACTATCTATAGCGAGGTTTTAGACGTGCCATTTGACTATACACAAGAGGAGTCTTTTGACGCCGATTACGACAATATTGGATTTGCCAAAGACCAAGCGGAATTGAAAGACCGTTGGAGAAAACAATTGAAATTAAATGCATTATCTACACTTACTGATAATATTAAAATTCAAGAGGGCAAAGATGTAGTGGAAGATGAAGAGGCAGAAGAAGATGAATATGGCAATACGGTTGAAAAAGCAAAGCCGACCAAAAAGAAAAAAGATGATAAACCCAAAGAAATCAAATCCTTTGAGCAATTAGAAAAAGAGGCCCGTGAAAGTACCAAAAAATCGCTAGACGAATACTTTGATGCCTTGAATGACTTAGAGCGAAAAGATTGGTTCTCTGTTTATTTAAATTCTATTGTTGAGCGTTTTGATCCACATTCATTCTACTTTGCACCCGAGAACAAAGAAAAATTTGATGCAAGTATGAGTGGTAGTATTGAGGGAATTGGTGCTGTCTTAAGAAAAAAAACAGAAGGGGTTGAAATTAATGAATTAGTACCAGGTGGTCCAGCATGGAGAGGAAAAGAGATTGAAGTGGGAGACATCATCCTAAAAGTAGCGCAAAGTAAAGACGAAGAGCCAATCGATGTAGTAGGCGTTCGCTTGGACAATGTGGTAAAATTAATTAAAGGAAAAAAAGGTACGACGGTTTACTTAACCATTAAAAAAATTGAGGGAACCATTAAAACGGTTGCCATCACTCGTGAAGTGATTGAGTTTGAAGAAACTTTTGCGAAATCGAGTATTATCGAAGATGGCACTAATCGCTATGGAATCATCCAATTGCCAAAATTCTACATCAACTTTGAAAATAAGGACAACCGCAATGCGTTTACTGATGTTCAAAAAGAAATTATTGAATTAAAGAAACAAAATGTAGATGGAATTATCATGGACTTGAGAAATAATGGCGGAGGATCCCTTCAAACTGTAGTGGACATGTTGGGCTTATTTTCTAAAGAAGGTCCTGTGGTTCAGGTAAAATCATCGAGAGGGAAACAGCAAATTCTAGACGACAAAGGAACACCAATTGTATGGGATGGTCCGTTAGTTGTCTTGGTCAATAACTTTTCTGCTTCTGCTTCTGAGATTTTTGCAGCTGCTATTCAAGATTACAAACGCGGGTTAATTATTGGCAGTAAGCATACCTATGGAAAAGGAACAGTTCAGAACCTAGTTGATTTGAACGAGCTGTTAAAAAAACAACCGTATGGTGATTTAGGAGCGTTGAAAATTACGCTACAGAAATTCTACCGTATCAACGGAGGTTCTACGCAAAGAGAAGGAGTATTGAGTGACATCATCTTACCAGATCGTTATTCTTATATCGATATGGGAGAGCGCGACATGGACAATGCCATGCCATGGGATAAAATTGACCGTGCGAATTACACGCCATACAACAATGATTTTACCTCGGTAATCAACAAGAGTAAGTCGAGAATTGCTGGACATGATCAGTTTAAATTAATTGATGAAAATGCGCGATGGATTAACGAGCGTAAAGATGAAAAATCATTCACGTTGAATTTAAAAAGTTACGAGGAAAAACAAAAAGAAGTAGACGAAAAAGTAAAGAAATTCAAATCTATTTCCAAATACAACAACCGTTTAAAATTCTCTTCTTTACCTAGTGAAATAGAGCGTGTAAAAACAGATACACTTCTAGAACAGAAAAGAGACAGATGGCATGAGTCTTTAAGTAGTGACGTTTATGTTGAAGAAGGAGTAAAAATTTTACAAGATATTCAGCAACTAACAAAAGCGCCAACAAACACGAAGAAGTTTTCTGATAAAAAATTATAAGGAACTAGTTTAATGGCTAGAAATAAGAATAGTAACACGAATATTGCGCTCCGAAAATTCAAAAAGGATTTTCGGGGCGTTTTGTGTTTTTGGGTGATCATTTTTTTTATTTTGGTCAGTGTATTCGCTTACTTTATTATTCCAGATCAATCCCAGCATGCCAATGCAGGAGATTTAGCCATTCGTTCCAAAGCACCTGGATTTAAAACAGAGGTATTAGTTTTTCCTACGACTACTTCAACGACATGGTCTGAATATTGGATGGGGCGCAAAACAGTCAAAGAACAAATTCCGCTTCACTCCTATCGCCTAGCAAATGACACCTTATTTTATATTCCTTATACTGATTTCAGTGATTTAGGACAGGAACAGGCCTTAGCCTTAGCTTCTTTTTCAGCTCAAGAACAGGCTCATTTAATTCAGCAGAAAACATTTTGGTTAGGCACAGACAATCAAGGGAGAGATTACTACAGTCGATTAGTTTTAGGCTCACGTATTTCTCTTTCCATTGGCTTTATTGCCGTTTCCATTTCTCTGATTATTGGGATTAGTTTAGGAGCTATTGCTGGTTTTTATGGCGGAAAAATCGATGCCTTTATCTTATGGATTATCAATATTTTTTGGTCTATTCCGACCTTGTTGTTGGTTATTGCGATTACCTTAGCCTTAGGTAAGGGGTTTTGGCAGGTATTTATTGCTGTTGGATTGACCATGTGGGTTGAAGTGGCTCGCGTTGTACGAGGCCAAGTTATCAGCGTGAAACAGCAACAGTATATTACTGCGGCACGTGCGTTAGGCTATTCGGACTACCGTATCATTACCCGTCACATTTTACCTAATTGCATGGCTCCTGTTATTGTCATTTCAGCCGCCAATTTTGCTTCTGCTATCTTAGTCGAAAGTGGATTGAGTTTTTTAGGAATAGGCACGCAAGTTCCTACTCCAAGTTGGGGAGCGATGATTAAAGAAAATTACAACTATATTTTAGTAGGCAAAGCTTACTTAGCTTTATTACCTGGTTTGGCAATGTTCATCATTGTGCTTTGTTTTACCCAATTAGGAAATGCTATACGTGATGCCTTTGACGTGCGAAAATAAGCTTCTTATTTCATCAAAATACTGCGAATATCCGATTTATTTCCGTTGTAAATATTCAAATCTACTTTACCATCAATACCTTTGACCACTCCTTTTTCAGTGAACTGCCAAAAATGCCATTCCGGTTTTATTTCTTCCACAAAGAAATTATAATTGGCAATCCAGACCACATGATCAGGAAACCATTTTTTCAAATGGTTGGTATAGTAATGCTCCCCTGAATACAGAATCGGTTGCACTCCATAATGTTGTTCAATCATATCCATCCAACGTTTCAGTCCAAGCACTAAATTGTCCATGGATTGTTTTTTCGGTAAATCTTCAATATCTAATACAGGAGGAAAATCTCCTTCTGATAATTTTACTGTAGCAATAAAGTTTTCCGCTTGTTTGATGGAGTTTTCATCTGGGCGATAGTAATGATAGGCTCCTCGAATAAAGTGATTGGCACGAGCTCCTTTCCAATTAAGATCAAACGCTTTGTCTTTACCATCATCCCCCATAGTTGCACGAACAAAAACGAAGGATAAAGGTGCTCGTTGAGCCACAGAATCCACTGCTTCCCAATCAATTACCCCTTGATAATGCGATACATCAAATCCAATCAAGCGATCTTCATGGCGCTGTAACACTTCTACAGTTCTAAAATCAAAAAAAGACTTCTCCTCCGCTTCCTTGCGTTCAGCGCTAAAGAAGTACTTAATTCCCTCCTGAAACGTAATGCCAAACCAAACACCTGCACCGAGTAACACCACAACAATACACACCCATTTAATGCGATTAAACATTGCCTTATTTTTCTTTTTTTTCGGTCGACGAGGTGATGACTTTTTTCTTGCGGGTTGTCTTTGATTCACCACCGCTATGGGCGCATTTTTTCCAGTTCCATATTTTGTAGCAGCCATAAGTTTAGTAAAAACACAAAAGTACGTATTTTACCCGAACGTTATCCTATCGAATTACGCTACAGGTGTTTGATCCACTTTCAGTACAGGTACAGGAAGGGAAATATTATTCAACTTAAATTTCTTGTCAATGGCGAAGCGAATGTCACTTGAAATTCGATCGTTATCAAAAGCATTTTCGATGAAGTAATACAGAATAAATCGGATGGAAGAATCCCCAAATTGATCAATAAAAACAATCGGTTTAGGATTTTTCAATACATCTTTATTATCTTCAACCGCAGTGAGTAGAACAGCTTTCACTAGTTCCACATCCGTTCCAATATAGACGCCTACATCAATTCGCGCACGAATTACAGGATCTTCATGCGTCCAGTTGTACACAATATCATCAATTAATTTTCGGTTGGGAATTACGATATCTTTTAGGTTTCTCGTTTCCACAATGGTACATCTCAAGTGAATAGCCTTTACCCGAGCCACTTGCCCATTCACTTCAATTACATCCCCTAGATTCAAGGTCTTATCAAACAAGATATAGATTCCCGCAATAATATCGCGAAAAATATCTTGAAGTGCGAATCCCAATCCTACAAATAAAGCGGCGGAAGTAGTCAAGAACATACTAATATTCAACCCAATGACATTGAGTATGAAAAAGAACATAATTACGTAAATGAAGTAATTGACAAAATTAAACACACTTCTCAAGCGCAAGGCAACATCAGGAGGCGAATTTTTAATTACCGTTTTACGTAAAAACGTCAATCCATATTTGGTAATCATCAAAGTAAAAACAATAAACAGAATCGTTCCTATCGTAATACTCAATGATTTGCTAGCATAAAGCTCATATTCTAAAAACTTGGAAAGTAGTAGTTTTAAATTCAAAATAAGGCACGAATTAAATTGGTCTATACTATTTGGACTCGCAATCGTAAAAAAGTCACTTTTAATGACGATTCAATGTCTAAATTTAAAGCTTTATCCGAACTATTGAAAGTATTGATCCAAATAAAACGAATCTCTATTTCGTTTACTCGTTTTCATCCGAAAAAACCAAGGAGGATAAATAGTTTAAATTACGCTGTAACACATCCGAATTGGACAAGACTAGAATCGTGTCAATTTGCTTATCCTTGAGGATAATCACAGCTGAATCTTCAATAATATTTTTATTGTAGAATAGTTTTTGGTTATCAATCACGAGGTTTTGTTTCTCTATTGTTTTTAATTCGGATAAATCGACGAATCGTTCGTCATTAGACACCACAAATAGCACATCGTCTTTATCTATATGATGTAAAATAAAGCGATTTAATTCTTTTTGACAACTAGGGCAGCTTCCATCTTCAAGTATCAAAATCGCTTTATATGCATTCTGAAGATGAAGCGAATCTACTAGAATGGTTTGAATATGCTCATATTTACTAGGACCATGTTGCTTACAAGCGGCAAACAATAGTATTAGTAGTAAAAGGCTATAGCCCTTATTAAATTTTAAAAAGATCATAACTCAAAGTATTAGGTTTATAGGTTGGACTCATCTTACTGTTGGAATGAATTAACAGTCCCTCTTTTGTAGGGAAAATTGTTTTATAAAAATCGTATTTTCGATTGAAGAATACCTGTTGATCTATCACATGTTCATCTATCACATGAAACTCCTTATCGTACGTAATAATTGAAAACGGTCGGTTGGTATATTTCTGTTCAGGATCTTTATCTACTGCAGCACGATGTGCTAGTACAACTAGAAAAGTATCCCGATAGGGGTCATAAACGATTTGATTCACTTGAGCTGCGTATTCATAATTGTAATCCGTATAATTGATCGTTTTGGCTTTTTCAGGGGTATAAAAAGTGAAATTTTCTATTGCTGTATCCGTATACTGAGAGATTATAGGAATTGTTCTTTTCACTTCTAAAGTCACGCGATCTAAGACATAAATTAAATTTGCAGATTGATCAACAAAAAAGACTTGATCTTGATGAATAATAGAGGAAGTATAGGTTGAAAAATACTCTTCTTCATTTTTTTGTGCCTGTTCCGTTAAGTAGGCAGGTGTTATATACGAATAGATTACCTTGGGGTTCGTCTCAAATCCCTCAATTTTACCAAAACAAGATCTATATTTTTCAGCCTCTACTTTTGATGCTAAACTTTCGTTATTCAATGGGTCCATATAAGCCAAATCAAGTAATATAGTTTCTCCTTCAATTCCATTTATATCATTCGTAAAATAAGGCCATATCGATTCGTTCTGTTCTAATTTATAAAAATCAACTTTTGTGTTTATTTTACCTAAAGAGTCTAGTTTCCAAATAAAACGAGTCGCATAATCGAGAAGATAAACCTCCTTACTAGACAGTACCTTTACTTGGAACCCAGTTGTATTGGGTGCAATGATATCATTGAAAGAGAATCGGTTTAGCTCTTTGCCTTTGGAATCGTAAAACCGCATGGATCGTGTTGCTAGATTTGTAGTATAAAAGAAATCCTCTTCCGCAACATAACCAGACCAATAAGAAGAGGAATACACGTCAAAACTCAACGTATGATCATACACATACCGTTGTTTTTTTCCTTGCTTACAGCTGAGTAAAAAAAGGAGCAAAATTAAGACCTTATATTGTTTCATAGTTCATGTTTCATAGTTCATGTTTCTAATTCTAGATTGCTGTTTCCCGTTTACATTTTTTCAAACAAAATCACAAAAACAATACCTAAAAATCACGAAAAAATCATTTATACTGATATAATATAAAAGCAAGAGACAACTCATTGAATAGTTAACTAAATAAATCGATTTTTCTCTTTTTTTGAAAAATACGATCCTCTTCTCAATCCTTTTTGTTCTTCTTTTTATCACAAGAAAATACCCGATAATCAATAAGATAACATCAAAAAAAGGCGTATTACAACGCTTGATTTCTATGATAAATATCAGTAATTGAGCCATATAAATTAGCTATTTTCACCCTTTACAACTAAACCGAAACCCAAATGAAAGTAAAACCTTTGCATACCTTTCACATTCCTGTGATGGGGCTTGCTTATACCATTGATAGTCCAGTTCGCGTGGCTCAATATGGATTAACCTCCACCTTATCTGTCATGGATGATGAGCTCATTGAGCGCATGAACAAATTCTACTGTGAGAAATTTGAATTGCCGTACCAAGAGATTACGAAGAAAATTGAAGATTTTAGAGCCAAGCGCATTACTGCTTACCTCAACACCCTGGATACCATTGTCAAGCGAAAATTTGACCACCTAAAAAGAGATTTACTCCAGAGTAAAAAGAACGTAGAAGAATACATGGATTTATTGCCTACGATGTCAGACATTCGCAAGCAATTACAGACCTATATAGATGACAAAATCTCTGTTGACCACCTCAAAAACATTCTCGACACTTATTTAACCCCTGGATCTATTGATGTCAATATTATGACCAAAGTAGACCGTGAAAATTTCGATAAAAAGGAATCCTTACCAGCCAAATACAACGATGCACACGCAGCTTTACGCGGGTTTAGCAACAGCAGTTTACAATCCGCTGTGGTGTTATCTGCGGGGATGAATCCCAAATTATTCAGCTATTTTGAGGAATTTGATGCCTTTTATCCCACCGCTAATGCGGAATTACAAAAGAAGATTATTTTAAAGGTCAGCGATTATCGTTCCGCTTTAATTCAGGGAAGTTTTTTAGCGAAGAAAGGCTTGTGGGTATCTGAATATCGCATTGAATCGGGGTTAAACTGCGGAGGGCATGCTTTTGCAACCGATGGCTATTTATTGGGAGTTATTTTAGATGAATTCAAGACCAAGCGCGAAGAATTGATTCAGACGACCCATGATTTGATGTGTAAAGCCTTGGCACAAAAAGAGCGCTTTGTACCCGAATTGCCTTTGCCGTTGCAGATTACAGCCCAAGGCGGTGTAGGAACAGCAGCAGAGCACCAGTTTTTACTGGATCATTACCAAGTGGATGCTGTGGGATGGGGTTCTCCTTTTCTCTTAGTTCCTGAAGCTACTTCAGTCGATGTTGCCACTCGTCAACTCTTGGCGAATGCCAAAGAAGAAGATTTGTATTTGAGTCAGATTTCCCCTTTGGGAATTCCCTTTAACAACATCAAGGGCGCGACCAATGAATTTCACAAAGCACAACGCATCAACAAAGATAAGGCAGGGAGTTCTTGTCCGAGAAAGTACTTAGCACTAGATAAAACACATGATCGCGAAGGGATTTGTACCGCTTCACGCAAATATCAAACCATTGAGCTCGAAGCCCTAAAAAGCCAAAAAGAGAACTTGACGGAAGCTGCTTACCAGGCTAAATTCAATGCCATTACAGAAAAAGCCTGCTTGTGCATTGGTTTAGCGAATGCTTCCTTTTTAGAAAATGATTTGCCAATCAAAGGAGAAGCTCAAGGCGTTGTTATTTGTCCAGGCCCCAATATCGCCTACTTCAGCAAGGAAGTGTCCCTCAAAACGATGGTGCAACACATTTATGGGCGAACTAACATCATTGATGCTGAAAACCGTCCCCATTTCTTTTTAAAAGAACTGCGTATGTACTTGGATCACTATCAGCAAGAAAAAGATCAACTCCAGTGTGACTCCACCCCAATTAAAATTAAAAAATTAGAAAAAACCAAAGAAAATTTACTTGCTGGTATTGCCTATTATGAAACTTTATTCACCCAAGACCAGACGTATTTTACTGAAAATCGAATCGTTATTCTACAAGAATTAAGCGATACTAGAATAGCGTTGTTACACGCATAGCCTCCCTAATTCGTTTTTTTTGATTGTCATCAGGTTCTCTTTAAAAGAGAACCTGATTTTTTTATGCTTATCCCAAAATGAAGCTATTTTTCTTTCACAATTCAAACACCAACAACCAAATACTTACTTATATCACACATTACCAATGGATTAAATTATTTTTTATTTAGTTTTAAAATAAAAAATGCAAATCAACCCTACCCTATTTACCTTTTTTATTTACCTCTGTCTCATTTTAGGCATTGGCATTTTCGCTTATTTACGAACTAAAAACTTTTCTGATTATATTCTCGGTGGACGACGTTTAGGTTCGCTTGTCACCGCTTTATCGGCAGGTGCATCCGATATGTCGGGTTGGTTGTTGATGGGATTACCGGGTAGTATTTATGCCTTGGGGTTATCACAAAGTTGGATTGCTATTGGTTTACTCATTGGGGCTTATTTGAATTGGCGATTCGTAGCGGGACGATTGCGCGTCCATACCGAATGCTATCACAATGCCTTAACCCTACCCGATTTTTTCTTGCATCGTTTTGGCTCTACAGGAAAACCTGTTAAAACGATAGCTGCGCTAGTCATTCTGCTGTTCTTTACCCTCTATTGTGCCTCGGGTATGGTGGCTGGTGCTCAACTCTTTACCACTGTCTTTCACCTTCCTTACCAACAAGCTTTGCTATTTAGTGCCTTAGCTACCATTATCTATACGTTTATTGGCGGTTTTCTTGCCGTTAGTTGGTGTGATACCCTACAAGCCTCGCTTATGTTGTTTGCCCTACTTTTGACGCCTATCATGATTGTTCTTTCACTTGGTCAATGGTCGGACGTCCGTGAGCAACTGGAGCACGCCATGCAAATGGATCATATTGCTTATTCCAGCCTTATTCACAATGCCAGTATCATCACCATCCTTAGCGCAGCAGCCTGGGGGTTAGGGTATTTTGGGCAACCTCATATTTTAGCTCGATTTATGGCTGCAGCATCAGCCAAAACCATGAAAAATGCACGTCGTATCGGTATGAGCTGGATGTTGTTGTGTTTATCAGGGGCTGTTGCAATTGGGTATTTGGGGATTGCCTATTTTCAAGCTCACCCCAATCAAGCCCTAGGCGTATACGCAAACAGGGAAATGATTTTTATTGAATTAATCCACTACCTCTTTACTCCTTGGGTCGTTGGAATTCTATTATCCGCCATTCTCGCAGCGGTGATGAGTACCCTTAGCGCACAACTCCTTATGGCCTCTAGCACCTTAACCCAAGATTTTTATCACGCGTATTTCAGACGTTCCGCAAATCAACGCGAATTGGTTTGGATGAGTCGTTTAGCTGTGCTTTTGATTGCAGGCATTGCTTTGTTACTTGCTCAAGATGAACACAACAGCATTCTCGGGTTAGTGGCTCGTGCTTGGGCTGGTTTTGGTGCAGCCTTTGGTCCTTTGCTTCTTTTTACTTTATTTTGGAAGAAAACAACCGGATGGGCCGCCTTGACAGGAATTCTCGTTGGCGGACTAACCGTTATCTTTTGGCCCATGTATCAAAAAGAAGTACTTGGGGGTGTTATTTTTGGTTTTCGCGAACCTTTATATGAGATTATCCCCGGGTTTCTATTAAGCGCTTGTAGTATTTTTTTTGTTTCTATCGCTGGTTCTGTCCCTGCTGTGATTCAAGAAACCTTTCAACAAGCACAAACAAAATATCAACAGGAAAAATAAATTTAGGTCGTGGCACAGTACAAAGTTACCCATTCAATAACTTTATTCCAGCTGATTAAGGAAACCGCTATGATTCCTATTTGCATAAGCGTCTCTAACCAAGTAGCCTCCGTTGCTTCCTTTTCCCCTAAAAAGCTACTAACTTTACAACTAAAGTAAATGTGTCTATTGTACATCCTGTATGCAATTCGATCGACTAGTTTGTATAGCACTAAATAAAAAAACAAGAACAGAGGAGATAAAATACCAAAGATACTCTTTCGTTGCCACCCAATCTCGATTTGAAAAGCAGCATAAACCACCCCAAGAATAGAGAGGATAAGTATAGGATAAAAAACCTTTTTTTTTCGAAGATGTTTCTGAGCAGATGAATAACCGACATTCGTTAAAATCACCGTTAAAAAAATCAAGAAAAAAAACAATTCATAATCGGGTTCGTTTCTCATAGGGAAGGCTAGGATTAACACAATACAAGCTCTACTTCAACCAAAGTAAAAATTACTCTTTTGCTATCGCAATTTTCACTTTTTTATTCTTTAATCTGGTATCTTTTAGCTTTTGTAACAAAGGTTTAATCTTTGCCGTTTGAACGGCAACAAAGGCTTGGGTATCTTTGACTTCAATCAACCCGATGTCCTCTTTTTGGAGCCCGCCCGTTTTGATTAAATACCCTACAATATCAACCTTATTGACTTTGTCTTTTTTACCAGCACTGATGTAAATCGTTTTAAAATCCGTGCGATTATCGATCGTATAATTTCCTTTGAGTTGTTCGATGGGCATGTTGGGATCAATAAAGCTATACTGCTCCTCATTGGTTACCATGATATAGACCTTTCCTTTTGCTTTCATACGTGCGGTACGACCGTTTCGATGAATAAAAGCATCTTCTTTTTCTGGAATCTGGTAGTGAATGACATGACCAATTTCTGGAATATCTAAACCGCGTGCTGCTAAATCCGTTGAAATTAGAATATGACAACTTCTATTTCTAAACTTCATCAAAGCGCGTTCACGATCTTCTTGTAGTAATCCGCCGTGGAAAGCTCCATTAGCAACACCTTTATTGGTGAGGGTTTCACTGATTCGCGCTACGGCTTCTCGGTGGTTACAGAAAACTAAAATCGTATCCTTGCCAATCTTCCCAATCAATTGAATCACAGCTTCCAACTTTTCTTCCGCAGGACAAACCACTTTGCTAAATGTCAATTGCGGTTGGATGGCTTCCGATTGCAAAAACTTCAGCGTCGTTGGATTTTCAATTCCTGTGAATTCTGGTATTTTTTTGAGGGCTGTTGCAGAGGTCAGCATGCGAAATTTCAGGTGATCAAACGATTGGATGATGTAATCCATATCGTCTTGGAACCCCATTTCTAAAGCCTTGTCGAATTCGTCAATCACATAGCTTTGTACACTAGCGGTATCAAAGGAATTTTCTTCGATATGAAAAGCGATACGTCCAGGCGTTCCCACCAAAACCGCAGGCGGAGAAGAAAGATTATTCAATTCCGTACGGGTGGAATGTCCGCCATAACACGCATTGATTTTAAAAGCTGTTCCCATCTTTTTAAACACCGTTTCAATCTGCAGCGCCAATTCACGCGTTGGCACAAGAATAACAGCTTGTACACCTCGTACTGCAGGGTTTAATCGTTGAACAATAGGCAATAGAAAAGCCAGTGTTTTTCCCGATCCTGTAGGAGATAGTAAAACAAGGTTGTTTTTTGTTTGTGCGGTTTGAAGGGTTTGAAGCTGCATCGCATTAAGCGCTGCAATCTCCAACTTTTTTAGGATGTCTGCTTGATTCATCTTACAAAGGTAGTTGATTTGAATAAAAAGAAATAAAAACAGGATACAATCTAAAGAAAGTTTGCATCTATCCTAACATACATTCATTTTCATTGAAAAATAAGTATAAAAACGCACTATTATACATCAATATCATACAGAATCACAGATAAAAAGTTGTTCTAATCTAATTTTTAGATTCTAGTTCTCCCGCAGGGAGAGTAAGTTTTCTTTTATTATTGGTTTGTCGATTGAAATTTACTTTACTTTTAATTTTCCGAGTGCTCGTATTTCTTGTCCTCTAACGACTAATCCTTTAGTCATTGTCTTTTGCAAGGCATCAATGACATAAATACTTGGTACATCAGTAGTGGTGTTAATACCAAAATAGATTTTCTTCGTATCTTTATCAATGAAGGGATCTGTGATTAATTTTACGTTTTGTATTTCATCTGTTAACATGGTTAAAGATTGTGTAGCAATGTCAAAAATGGCAAAACTGCTTGCTGCCCCAGGAGCATCATAGTATTTAGTTACATCCAATCCTGTCTGTTTAAATAATTGTAAACAGAAGAGTGTACCTCCTAAATAATGTGAACGAAATAATTTTTTGCCTCCAGATGCTTCGCTGATATTGAAGAAGAAATCTTTGTCAAAGGAAAAATCGGACGTATTAATTTTTAAAATTCCAGAAGGTCTTTCAGTCGAACTAAATGCTGAACAAAAAGCATATACATCACCGTTATCTAGTACTTCAATCCCCGTTTTCCCTGTTGCTTTAATCATTCCACCGATCATCCCAGTTCGCTCCGTATCTTTGATGATCTTGGTTAGATTGAAGTTTGAATCAAACACCCCAACATAGGTTCGATCAGTAAAATCTGAGTCGAAAAGCAGAATTGGTTCAGGAAATACATTGGGAGGTAGATATCCTTTTATCGTTCTTATTCCTGTTAATAAGTGATCGCCATATTGTTTTATATCTGTTATATAAGCTAATTCTTGTGTCTGATCAAAATTAAATGATGGCCAAGAAACAGGAGGAAGAAGTTGGTCCTGTTCAACCGCTACTTTAAAGAATTTTACAGCTGTCTTAGGAGGATTTTCCGCAGTAACCTTTGCTGGTTCATATTCGCGATCGCTATAGGTTCCAATGATACTTTCCTTATAGTTTGCTCTCGCTTGTATCCCATTGGATAAATCGTATTCTTTTCTCATGGAAAAAACACCATTCTTTATCTCAAAAGACAGTGATTTTCCAGGGCTATCTTGACTATATGCAAAGGCATACATATAATCTTCATCATAAAAATGTACTCTTCGATCACCGCGTAATTGTATCGACTTTTTGGATTCAGTTGCAGAATCAAAATCTCCATTTTCCAAAGTTGGGATATCAGGAAATACATAAGCATTATTATCTGTTCCCAGTACTAGAACATAAGGATTCGTTACTGTAATTGTGGTGTCTCCTCCTCTATCTGAAGTGTCATCAGATGTACACGAGGAAAGAAAAAGAGATAGAAGTAAGGAGGGAAATAGAATTGTTTTTTTCATATTTAGTTTTTTAATTAAAGAGCATATTGATTTTTAATGCAAAATGCCTACCTGGTTTCTGTAAATTGTAATTGTCGTAACGGTCAATATCAAATAAATTAAAACACTCCGTTGAAACATTGTATTTACCATTTTGAAAAGCATAATTTAGACTAAAGTCAAAAGTGACTTGTTGAGGAATTTCGTTACTTGATTTATAAATATCCCAGTCGTTTGTGAATGAGGCGGTGTAATTAGCAAATAAACTCAGGGCAAGTTTATCTGTGGGAGTAGTAATTTGCGAAATATAGAAGTTGATATCAGCATGTGCAAAAAAGTAAGGAATATTAGGTAATCGTTCCTTGTAGAAATAATCTTCTTTAGCTTGTCCTTCTTCTATACTATATTTTTGTTTGTTTATTATATTCTGCCAAGTAAAGTTTGTTCCAGCAGAGAACCAACGCTGTGTTGTATAGCGCAAATCCATATCAATTGCATGAATGTGCACCTGTCCAAAATTCTCCGCATAAAAGACACCATTTCGATTTCTTTTATTAATAAAATCTTTTGCTTTTCGATTGGCATAATTAACCTCAATTGCTAGCTGATTTTCGCCAAAAAGTTGGGGCATATAACGTATGCCTGCATTAATATTGTCACTTCGTTCGGGTTTTAAGTTTACATTTTGTTCTTCAATTCCGTCACCTATGCCAAATAACTCTCTGCTACTTGGTAATCGAATTGCCTTTTCGAAGGAGACTTTGAGCTGCCATGCGTTAGCGAGGGTATAGGTCATTGCAATACCATATCCGTCTGTCTGTATTTTATTTGTGAATTCCCCCGTATTTTGTTGATCTTGTGATGTGTAATAAGCGACAATATGGTTATAGTATTTTTTATAAAATAAAGTCGTATTCCATTTTTCAGAGGGTTGATATAGATAACTAATCCCCAGTATATTTTTTGTCGTTTTGGTCGGTAGTTTAGTTAGAAATTCTCTAAACTGATCGTGTCCCTTTCGGTTAAACGAGGTAAGTGTATGATTCAAGTAGAAACGGTGCGCATCATTAAGTGTATAGGATACATCCATCTTATACAAGCCATCGTTATTCTTAAATCGATAATCAGCATATCGTTGTTCGCCAGGCGTATTTGCAGCCGTCCTCTCGCCTAGCCAGTTGTATTGAAATTGAGATAAATCTTTGTTCGTCGATGTGCCAAAATTGTAATGCGCTTGTAGAGTCAGTGATAAATCAGCGATAAACAGGTTTGTTTTTTTGTAAAAAATACCAGGAATTACAGTTTCAGCGGTTCTATATTTTTCTCCAAATACTTTATCCATATCGGCAGCATGTTGTATTTGATCATATAGTTTACCGTAGGCAAAAGTGATATACAACTCATCTGCAAATGATTTGTTTTCTACCCCAGCTTTTATATTTAGCGCTTGATTGCGGTAAAGATCGTGGAACCGCTTGACTTTTTGCTTGTTTTTACTATACGTACCCGTTTCAAAATCTAAAACCTTTGCTTTGACTGTATAATCATTATCACTGTAGTTGGTATAAGAATTGATCGAAAAGACAAGGTCTTTCGGTGTTCTTACCTGTGCATTAGCGTATAATTTGTGGGTATTAAAGGAACCAATAGCATATGAAGCGTTTAGTTGAGGTTTATGCGATTTTTGTGTTACGATATGGATTACTCCTCCTAAGGCATCTGTTGCAAATTGAGGAGGTACAACTCCTTTATATATTTCAATTCGTTCAATTTGCTGCACGGGAATATTGTTCAGTTGAAAAGTAGGACCATAGCTTTCCAGTGGTAATCCATCCATGAAGATTTTAACGCGATTCCCTGTGAAACCATTAAGCGATAAGTCAACATCTGATCCCATTCCTCCTTTTTGCAGTACTTTAATACCTGCTGACTTATCTAGAACTTGGACTAGATCCACACTGGAATTGTGAAACTGTTTCGTCTCTAAGACAGTTACAGCATAAGCAGAAGAAGCTATGCGTTCAGTACCTGATTTAGTTTTGATTACTAATTCATCTAATTCCTTTCTTGCTTGATTAAACTCAATATTGAGTATGGTCTTCTGTATATTCACTTGTTCTATTGTACCAAGAGTAGGATGTGAAAAAACTAAATGGATAGGTGAATTAGAGACAGGTACGTTTATTTTGTATGTCCCTGTTGAATCGGAAAAGCCAATTAGGGTACTATTAAAATAGATTTCAACATCGGCTAATGGTACTGTATTATATGTTGTTTGTCCCTGGATAATAGTACTGCTTTGTGCAGCTAAATTTATAGGGCTAATCCAAAACAGAAGAAAAAAAAGTAATTTGTTCATTTCTGAATAATCGTGCATAGGATGGAATAAAAGTAACTAAAAGAGATAATAGAGTTATTATCTCTTTTAGTAGTAACTTAACACCTAAGAAGTGTTACTGTTTGTTTTTTGCTACAATTGCTGGATCAATAGCTACAGCTCTACTTGCTCTTTCAGCTCCACGGATGTGAGTTACTGAAATAGTGCTATGTACTTTGATATTAAAGTCTCCTCTAGTCTCTGAATTTTGGTGTTTTACTTTACCAGTAAACTCAAAGCTTATCGTGCCTTCTCCATATTTTATTGCTTTATCGCCAGGTTTATTTGATGCGTCGAAAGTTGGTAAATTAAGCGTGTGTATTTTTAATACTAAATCAGCTACTTCCTCTGCCGTAACTTGATGTCTTTCGTCTCCACCGCCATTCATAGTGTAACCTAAGTTTCCAACGTATGCTTTTTCAAGTATCAAATCTCCATTTGTATTTACTGGTATTTCAATAAATAATTTAGCTCCATTTATTACTTGTTTCATTTTTGGATCATCAGATTGCAATTCATCAATCGTTGTTGCTCCCGTGTTTTTAGTTAAAAGCTGGAATCTCTTCACTTTCACTGCGTTTCCTTTAGGATCAACGCTATCAAATATTAATTGAGTTACATCATCTGATTCTCCTTCGGTTTCAGAACCTTTAGCTGCATAAAGCACTCGTGTAAATTTAGTGTCAATCTCTTTTCCTTCAGCTGAAAATACACCTGAAAATCCATCTTTTACTTTCTCAGGGACTAAACTTGTATCGGAAGGAATACCTGGTTGATTATCGTCACCGTCATCATCAGGTTTTTGTTGTTCAATTACATTATCGTCACTGCTACATGATATCGTTAGTACAGAGGCGAATGCTAAAAAGACCATTAAAAATACTTTTTTCATTTTAAATAATTTTTTATAATTAATAACAGATACAAATATATGTACTTTATTAATAATAAGTCTAAATAAAAATAACATTTTATGATTTATTAAAAAAGTATCTATTATATTTAAAAAATAACTAAGAAATTTAGAGTATACCTACTATTACCCATAGTATATTAAAGTTAAAAAAACATACTGTCTTTACGTTTCCTTTAACATTTAGTAATTATACAGCTGGAGAGGTATTTTTTATGGGATGATTTTCGCTTTTACGGAAGTATTATACCGTTGTAAAAAGTAATCTTGAGACGGGTTGATGTTAAGCTTAAAATGTAGCATACAATAACTGAAGGACAGATGAACTGGAAAAATAAATCTAAAAGAGATGATTTGGATCAGGTGCAAAAGTTGGGGAGGAAGTTGTAAAATAATATCTTTGCATGATGATGGATAGCAAAGAAATACTAAAACTAATCCTACCAGCGTATTTGGTAGAGCATTTCAATATTACAAAAGTTGAAGAATTAAA